>JAIOHN010001025.1 GCA_019912985.1 Anaerolineae bacterium
GTCTGGTGCGTTTTCTGCAGGCGGTGGTGCGGGGGCAGTTGCCAGAACTTTTTCGTCTTCATCGCCGAATTCTTCATATGCTTCCGCTTCGGCTTCGACTGGAGCCTCTGCGGCTTCGTTTTCGCCTTCTTCATCACCGATCCAGCCAAATTCGCTGTGGGTGACATCAGTTTCGTAGGCGAAATCATCCGGGTCCACCGGCTCTGACAGCGCATCCGCTAACCACACCGGGGACTCGTCAGCTTGCTCGATTTCGTCCTCAGCTTCCTCGCCACCGGATTCCATCTCTGCGGCGGTGACAGGAGTCAACTCGCTGGTATCTGCTTCATCAAATTCGGGTTCATCCTGAAGTTCGCTAAGTGGTGCAGTCGCAATATCAGCTTCGCCTCGATACCACTCGAAGGGTGGACCTTCTGATTCGTTCGCGGGTTCAAATTCTTCATCTTCGCTCGACCATGCCATTTCACCTTCAGCCTGGGCTTCTTCTTCACCCTCAAACATTTCGTCGGTCAACGGCGCGGCTTCGGCCAGCCAATCCGGTGTCTCGCCGACTGTTTCAGCCTCTTCCTCATCTTCGTCGCTGCTCATCCATTCGAACTGTTCACCCTGAACAGCTTCGGTTTCGGGTTCTTCGCCGGTCAACGGCGCGGCTTCGGCCAGCCAATCCGGTGTCTCGCCGACTGTTTCAGCCTCTTCCTCATCTTCGTCGCTGCTCATCCATTCGAACTGTTCACCCTGAACAGCTTCGGTTTCGGGTTCTTCGTCGGTCAACGGCGCAGCTTCGGCTAACCAATCAGGGGTTTCACTGACTGTCTCAGCTTCTTCCTCATCTTCGTCACTACTGAGCCACTCGAACTGCTCACCCTGGACAGCTTCGGTTTCGGGTTCTTCGTCGGTGAGCGGCGCGGCTTCGGCTAACCAGTCAGGTGTTTCGCTGATCGCTTCAACTTCTTCGTCCGCATCACTGCTGAGCCATTCAAATTCCTGTTCGCCAGGGACTGCCTCTTGTGGTGTCTCATTTTCCAATGGGGCGGCTTCCGCTAACCAATCCGGTGTTTCGCCGACGATTTCTTCCTCATCTTCGTCGCTCACCCACTCAAAATCACTGCTCGGTGCTTCCTCTGGAGAAGGCACAGCTTCCGCCAGCCAGTCGGGTGTTTCACTGACCGCTTCAGCTTCCTCCTCATCTTCGTCGCTGCCGAGCCATTCAAATTCCTGCCCACCAGAGACTTCCTCTTGTGGTGACATTTCATCTTCCAGTGGGGCAGCTTCCGCTAACCAGTCCGGCGTCTCGCTGATGGACTCTACGGCTTCTTCCTCGTCTTCGTCGCTCACCCACTCAAAATCACTGCTTGGTGCTTCCTCTGTAGAAGGCACGACACCAGCCAACCAATCCGGTGTCTCGCTGATTGCTTCAGCTTCTTCTTCGTCCTCATCGCTGCTGAGCCATTCCAGCTCGCCACCCTCAAATTCTTCATCTTGTGATTCTTCATCACTCAGCGGAGGGGCCTCGGCCAGCCAATCCGGGGTTTCACTTACCGGTTCGGCTTCTTCCTCACTGATCGATTCGAAGAGTTCGTCTGCTGAGCCTTCCACATCTGGCGCACCCGGTGCGATCCCCGCCATCCATTGGGGAGTCTCCGCTTTTTCTTCGAGCGCTTCGTCTTCTTCGTCCAGCCAGCTCAGATTGCTCTCGCTTTCCGTTTCCTGGAGGGATTCTTCAAGCGACGGGTCAGACATCCAGTCCAATGGGTCAGGGCCAGTTGCGCCTTCCATCGGCGCTTCCAGGGCTTCTTCGTCGTCGGATTGCTCCAGCCACTCGAAACCATCTTCCTCCTCATTGGAGTCGTCGCTGTCCAGCCAGTCGGGAAAGTCGTGTTGATCAGACATTTCACTCTGCCAATCTAATGTATCTTCCACATTGAGTTCATCACTGCCGGGCAAAATTTCGGTAGGGCCGATCCGTCTTTCAGGCTCGATGAGAAACTCATCATCGATTTCCTCGGCATCATCCCCCAGAATATCCCGTAGTGACGGCGGGGGAGTCAGATCGCCCGTTTGTGTGAGTTCTTCCATGTCCAGCACTTCATCCAGCACGGAATCATCTGCTATCCAGCTTTCGGAGTCCTGAACAGGTAGGGGTGTTTCCTCTGCTTGAGGGATTTCCGCTTCTTCCTCCGAGTCGTCGAGCCAGGCCATCGGGTCCTCAGCCTCGTCGACATCACTTGCGGGTTCCATGCTGCCAGTGCCGATGGCGCTCGTATCCATCTGGGCATTGAAGAAATCAGGCACTTCACCTTCTTCAAACTCAATGCCACTGGTGTGCATCCACGCTAACGGATCGACATCTTCCGGGTCCTGGAAGTTCATCTCACCCTCATCGCGCAGCAGTTCTTGCTCAAATAAATTACTGGTATCCGTAATTTCAATGCCGCTGGTACGCATCCATTCCAGCGGGTCGTTTTCGTCTTCTTCCAGATCGCCTGTTTCCGTCAGCTCGACATCGGTTTCTTGCATCCATGCGAACGGGTCTTCCGCCTCAGGCTCATCTTCAGCGGATTCTTCGACTGCATCGGAAGCAGCATAGGTGTTGTCAGGCGTTTCCGGTTCTTCAAGGGCTTGTGGCATCTGATCGAAGAAATCGTCAGGGATGACCACACCCTCATCTTCAACCGCTTCAGTTTCATCATATTCGTCGGGGATTTCGAAAAAGTCAGAAGGCATTTCTTCTATTTCTTCCGCTTCTTCGTCGCCCAGTGCGGATAGCAGACCCGTAAAACCGGTGTGCTCTTCCTGTCCGGATTCTGCCATTGGCACATCGCTGGGTTCGTCTTCGACATCTTCCAGCAGCCAGTCCGCCGGGATTTCGCTGCTCAGGCGATCATCAGCAGGCTCGACCTCTTCCGTAGCCGTAACGCCGACATCCTGCATCCAATCATCCTGGATGTCCGTGCCGCTAATTTCACCCAACCACTCGGGGGCTTCGGTGGCAATCCGCTTGCGCTCAATCGTGCCGTAGTCCAGCTCAGGCAGTTGGAACGCATTGTCCGGTGGCAGCGTGTTTTGTGCGATTCGATAGGCCAGATAAGGATCAACCGCCTCGACGCGGTTGAGATAGCGCTGCGCATCGGAAGGACGTCCTTCCATCAGCCACAGCCGTGTCATCAGCTCATTGGCTTCGGCGCAGTCCGGCAGCATTTTGAGTACTTCCAGCGCAGTTTCAGCCGATTCGACCTCCACTCCGCTTTCCCAGAATGTTTTCGCCAGCATCAGCCGCAGATCAGTCCTGCCCGGAGCGCGTTCGAGTGTACTCTGGAGGGTTTCAATCGCCTGCGCGTGCATGCCGCTGCGTTCATACTGCCGTGCCACAGCGCCTGCTGTCAGTTGCAGCCGAGCTTGATCGACCTGACGGTAGCGGCGATAGAGGGTCCGCAGTCGTTCGGCGACTTCGGAATTGCTCTGATCCTGCTCAAACACACGTTCCAAATGCCAGATCGCCTCACGGCCTTTGTCCTGGCGCTCATTAACCACGCTCAGGCTGGCATGCGCGATTTTATCATCCGGATAGACACTCAACACCCGACGAAAAATCTCTGCCGCTTCCTTAAGGTTGTTGTGGTCAAGCAGGGCCTGGCCGAGAAAGCGGTAGGCGTGTACATTCTTGGGGTAGTACCGCAAAATATGACGGCAGTGATGGACAACGGCGTCAATTTCACCGTGATCCAGCAGGGCTTTGATGTTTTCCAAATACTCTTTTAGGCTTATGTCAGCCATAGCGCCTCTCTGGCCGGTGGTACGCTTACCGATTATAGCATAACAGGGATAAAACCTGCTTGCCACCTCTTTCTTAATGCAATAACTTTACTATAGTTCAACTCCTGCATATGCTCAAGTTAGGTCGCCTATGAACTTTGTAATGCCGCTTTTTCGCCTCTTAATTTGCCTGATTTTAACGGCACCCATAACTATCCGCGCGCAGGCTGCTCCCACACTCGACGATTTCTGGGAAGGCCGTGCGCACTGGGTGCTGGACGTTGAGGATGTCGGTCTGCCCGTGGGCGAGAGCGATACCATTTACCGTGGTGATGACGTTTACTGGTCTTATCTCCATGCCAGCGATCAATCCGCCGGAGTCATTGATCAGTGCGGTGTGCCAGTCGAGTTTCCGGGCTGCCTGACCCGTTGGGAGAGCAGCGATGGCGGGCGTTCATTTGCGCTGACGACATCTGTTTGCCAGATTGCCTGCACCACCTGTCCCTGCGATGATGACCGCGATCACATCACCGCCCAGCAATATCCGCGTGTGGCCTTTGCGGATGACATGGCCTATCTGGTTTATGAATGGCATGCGCAGACCATGCTCCGCACGTCCGTCGATGGCCTCACCTGGTCGGATTGGCGCGCGCTGCGCACGCCATCTGGCACCTGGCCCAGCAGTTACGCGCCGTGCAGCCCGGTCGAGAAGATTGGCCCGCATCCCAACATTCGCGGCGAGATTCACGATTGTCTGGTTGGTGCGCCGCCGGGACTTTATATCGAAGGTGATACGCTTTACGTCTTTGTCGCCGCTGGCTCTGCGCCGGGACACATGCGCTGCTATAAAGGCGACCGTCACACCCTTGATCTGCGCCAGTGTGATTACGATCCGCTTTTTGCTGGTGCGGCTGAATATGGCCCCGCCGACATCACCGAAGGCCCGGCGGTCAACCCCTATTTCGACTTTCGTTATGTCAGTTCTGCCGATGTGCTCAAGGTGGGTGATCATTACTACATGGCCTATGAAGGCGTGCGCGGCCCGGATGTGCTGGAACGGGGCATGGATACCCAGTTCGGCCTGGGATTTGCCCGTTCGGTTGAGCCGCAGATTGATGGCCCCTGGGAGAAATTCCCCGATAATCCGGTGCTGATGGATGTAACGTTTAACGCAGGCGTCGGTCATGCTGACTTGCTGGTGGTAGATGGCGTGACCTATATGTACACCGCCACCTCAACTGAAACCCGTGGTCGCTATCGCCTGGATTGGGTGGAATAAAACAACTTATAGCCTCAAACTACTAGGGTATCTTTCATCAAACTGTTTCTGTAGTTCTTTTATTTCGGCAGTAGGATTTTGTATTCTTAGTTGCTGTACATACTCGTGAAAGTGCTTGAAAACACGCTCGAAAAGAGATTGCGGGTTGATAGAAATAGCTGGTCTACCTTGATAGGTGCCTAATAAGATAATTTCACTATGATCTCTACTGAGAATTATGTTCTCGCCTGTTCTAAAAGTGTGAGCCATACTATTTCGAACCGCTTTACGAAAGAGATCCGTAAGGGCATTTCGATTTTGTTCTTCAAGAGACATGATTTCTGGGAGTACGAGTGTGATACCGTCACTTATGTACTGTCCCGGCATCTTCCCACACAAACGCCCAATCACTTCGATATAAGGATTAATCAGACTTAATACAGCATAACCACTATCATTAACCATACTGCCAAGCTCATACGCTGCTACCGAAGGATGTTTGCTTGTATTTGCCTCATAATGTACTTTCTCATTTTCACCATTGGCGAGCAACATCATGTAACTCATATTCCAGATGTAAAAACTTTTTTCAAAGTCATCAATTTTTTCGCTTAAGGGGTACGTGTTTTCAGCTTTATTGTCTCTTTCATCGAAATTGACGATTTTTCCTGGTGATTGAGTAAGGAATTTGAAAATCTCCTCAAACCTGCCAGCGTTTTCTTCGATTACTTTGGGTTTATCATCTTGTTCGGTCATAGTTCATCTTCCATCTCATGTTGACAATCCTATTCACCAGCATCCTCGCGGTATGTGACCTTGATCCCCCCAAGTTGTCCCGCCGCGATCTGCAGGCAGCCGGCTGCGATCAACCCCTGTGCGGTCGTGTCCTGCTTGCGGAAAATCACCACCTCCGCTGCGCCAATCGTCTGCAACTGCGCTGCCAACCGCTCAACCAGTGCCGTAATATCCTCGATAGTCTCGATGCCAGTGGAGTCGCCCTCCGTGAGCGCTCCATCCGGCGCAAAGGTGCGGTAGTGGGCCTGATCACGCCGTGCCAGGTAAGCGACATCTTTTGAGCTGCCATCCTGGGTTGGAACGACGACATAAAGGGTTTTGGATGATGCTGTCTCGGTATCAATGCCGAAGATATGCCGGTTGAACCAGGTGAAGTTGTCATTCATGATATGCCGCATCTGCTTGGGTTTATTCGGGCCATGCGGCATCCCTGGATAAGTCACCAGCTTCGATTCAACCCCCTGGTCAAGCAGGCCCTGGTGCAGTTCAAAGGCATTGGGGAGAGGCACCCGTTTGTCGTTTTCGCCATGCTGGATCAGCGTGGGGGTTTGTGCTTTTTTGATATAGGTCATGGGGGATGTTTTGGCGTAAACCTCAGGGTCATCCCACGGTGTCGCGTGCAGATAATCGAGCGTGAAGGGGTGGATGTCCGTGTTGACATAATAAGTCATCCAGTTGGAAATCCCCGCGCCCACCGACACCGCTTTGAAACGATCGCTGTAAGTGGTGATAAAGGCCGAGATATACCCGCCCTGTGACCAGCCCATCGCGCCCACGCGCTCCGCATCAATCCAGCCTTCGCCGATCAGCGCATCCACACCGGAAATGACATCAGCATAATCGCCTGTCCCCAGATCACGCACATTCAGCCCGCGAAAATCTTCGCCATACCCCGCACTGCCGCGGTAATTGGGTTGCAAAATTACTGCACCTTGTTCAACCCACTGGTAGAGCGGATAAATGCGGTTTTCGCTGTTGCCAAATCGCGCCCGCAGGGAAATCCATGTCGGCCCGCCGTGGATCACCACCAGCAGCGGACACTTTTTATGGGGGTCAAAATCGGCTGGCTTGGTCAGCACCCCTTCAATCGTGTTGCCGTCCAGGCTTTTCCAGGTGTATAGCTCGTGCGTGGGCAGCTTCCACTCGCTGATCTGTGCATCGTAGTTTGTCAGTGGGTGCAGTCGGCCTTCTTTGAGGATGCCCACTTCCCAATAGCGGTTGGAGGTGGCATATACCAGCGCGATTTGCGAATCATCCTGATTGAAACTGTATGATAAAGCCACGAACCCCTCTTCATCAGGTGTGATCTGAGTCACCTCACCACCTTCAGCCGGGACACGGAACAGGTGGATACTGGTGCGCTGCATGGCCCAGAAGTAAATGCCTTCGCTTGACCACCGGACCGGAGACATGTCTTCATCGAAATGCGTTGCCACGCGCCGGGTTTGCCCCCTGTCGAGGTCAATCACTTCCAGGTAGGCGTTTTTGTGCATCGCCCCTGCGCCAACTTCATAAACACCGCGTTGGTACACTAACGATTGCCCATCCGGTGACCAGCAGGGCGAATCCGTTCGTGCCTCGGTGAACGGGCGAACAGTCATGTTCTCGACATCAGTCAGATAGATGCGCGCTTCCTGGCAGACACCCATATCAGGCGAGGGCATGACCGCAAGTGCGATCAGGCGGCTGTTCGGGTGCCACTCAAAATCATTCACATGCAGGTCATCATCCACTGTGATCTGGCGCACTTTCTGGTCTTCCAGGGTGAGCAGCCACAACTGAGTGCGGTGATAATCCACGTTGTCTTCAACATAGTCCCCATACTGCGCTTTACGTATCTTTTCCGTTGTTGTTTCTGGCGGCACGGCGCTAAATGCGATGGCTTTGCCATCTGGCGACCACTTGAGATTTTGGATGGTGGTTTTCATGTTGGTCAGACGTTCCGCTTCGCCGCCGTGGATTGACAGCCGGTAAATCTGTGCGCCTTCGTCGCCTTCCCGTTCGCTGAGAAACGCCAGCTGCTGGCTGTCCGGTGACCAGCGGGGTGTGCTGCTACCATTCTTGCTAAAAGTAAGCTGACGGGGAGCAGCGTCTTCCGCATTCTCAACCAGCCAGATTTGGCTTACAAAAGCATCTTTCTGCCAGTCTGGTTTGCTGATGGTGTAAGCAATCGCGCTGCCATCCGGCGCGATCACAGGGTTCGCTGGCCTTGCCAATTCAATCAGACGGTCAAGGGGGATGGAGGAAAGCGCGTCACTCATCATTAATTTCCTTTATCAAATCACCTGAAGTTTAACTACGGCAGGCTTCTGTAAATAGTTCAAACAACGTGCTGACTAATTGTTGTTCGTTGCCAGCGTCAGACATCCTATGGCATACTGGAATGCAGAGTGAAAGGGTACGCGTATGACAGATACACCTCACATACTCACAGTGACCGAGGCCGACTTGTTACGCCTCAACGCGGAAAATACGGTCGAAATCGTCAATGGGGAGGTCATCACCTTGAGTCCAACTGGCTTCTTGCACAATATTGTCGCCAGCAATATTTATGATCTGCTCCGTCCCTATGCCAAACAGCACGACCTCGGTTATGTCGCTAGCGACAGCCTGATCTACGTCCTGGAGCGAGAGGGCGATAGAATTACCTTGTCTCGCATTCCAGATGTGTCGTTCATACGCAAAGATAACATCCCTGAGTTTGATTTCAACCGCCCATTTCCCGGTGCGCCGGATTTTGCCGTCGAAGTCGTCTCTCCTTCAGAAAGCGAACAGGAAACCCTCGCCAAAATCCGCGACTATTTCGCGCATGGCACAGAAGAGGCCTGGGTCGTTTATCCCAACATTCGCGAAATCCATGTTTATCGTCATGATGATCCTAAGCATATCCGCGTTTACGATGCGCAAGACATCCTCACCACCGATTCACTTTTCCCCGGTTTGCGAATTCAAGTCAGCGACTGCTTTATTTTACCCAACACAAAATAGGGACATATGTCCACCCCGGGTACGAACTTTTGTGCTACCATAAAGTGATGTTGGGAACGCGGAGTCACTTTCGTGTTAAACCAGGAATCGATGAAAACGGCAGAAAATACTCATACTCAACAGCATTTGAGCTTTCCGGCGGCAGTGGCGGCGGGAGTGCAGGGCATTGCCGCCACAGGGGGCCCTATTTGCCGCCGCCGAGTTGACACCATACCGTTAGCCATGGCGGAGCCAGCAGCTTGAAATGCTCCCACGTACCCGGCTCGGCTTCTGGATCACCGCTCAGTTCTTCCCACAGCCCCAATGGTTGCAGCCGCCGCGCAATCAACCCGTTCAGCACCGTACTCAACGTATGCCGGAATTCGCGCGGGCCTTCCACCTCAACGATCTTGCCTTCGGCGTCATCAAAGTCCCATTTCGTGTTGCTGAAAGTCACTTCGCCATCACGGTAAGGCTGTCGCAGTGTATAGCCGCCTTGTTCTGCATCACGCTCATCCAATCCATGTGTAAATGGATTGTTCCACTCCAGTCGATACAATCCGCCGGGGCGCAGAACCCGCGCCACCTCGTCAAAAACACGCAGCGGGTCGGGGATAAAATTGATAGAAAACGCATGCCACACCATGTCGAAAGACTGATCCGCAAAGCGCGAGAGATCGCGCATGTCACCCTGTTCCAATCGCGCGTCCAGGTGATAATGTGCCAGTGCTGTGCGATCATGGTCGAGCTGGTTGGCAGAGAAATCCAGCACGGTGACATTGGCCCCCAACAGTGCAAAGGCCACCGATTGTTGGCCGCCGCCACTTGCCAGACACAGCACATCTTTGCCCTGCACATCACTCATCACGCCGTAGGGGTCAACCAATTGGCGTGCGGTTTCCGGGTTCAGCTCCAGCAGCGGGCGCGACCAGTAGACACCCGCCTGCGCAAGTTCTTCCCACCGCTCCTGATTATATTGTGTGATCTTATCCATGCAGCTTTAATCCTCCAGCGGGACGAAAGGTTCGCCATGCCAGAAAATCACCAGCGGCTTCCCAATTTGCTTTGCCGTCCACGCTTCAATCGTGCCTTCAGCGATCACGACCGACGAATTGTGTTTCGTCTCGCCAAAGGCAATTGCTTCCGCTTCAGTCGGAAATTCCTGAATAATGTCAAACTCGCCCCAGGTGTGTTGGTAGACAATGGCGATATAGGTCATCATGGTTCTCGGCTAATTGGTCAAGGTATCATAACGTTGACGGGCTTCCGGCAGGAAGGGGTAAGGATAGATCTCGCCCCAGGCCAGCACCCATTCGTAATCACGCAGCGCTTCGTCATCGCGGTTGAGCCCTTCCAGAATTTCCCCGCGCAGGAAACGACGACTGCCGGTTTCACCCTGTTCCAGGGCAGCTTGAACCCGCGTCAGCGCGTCGTTGTACTGGCCGAGCGCATATTGAGCGCGTGCGCTGTATTCGTCCACGATGGCAGCGGTTTCACCAATTCCGCCCACCTGGCTGAGGAGCGAAAGCGCTTCACTGTAATCTGAATTCCCTGTGGCTTCATCAACCAGGATGCGTGCCCGCAGTAGTTGAATTTCATTATCCGGTACCACACCTTCACCCTGCAACGCATCGGCATCTTCCATCGCGGTAGCGTAATTCCCCGCCAGATAGGCGGCTTCCATGCGCTGGGCACGGATTTCGGGATCATCTGTCAGTGTGTAGGCGCGGTCCAAATCACTGCGTGCCTGTTCGTATCGCTGCTGCTGCCGGTAAAGATCGGCACGTGCCAGCAGGACATCCACTGTTGATGGAGTCACATCTTCAGCCGCCAACGCCTGATTATAGGCTGCCAGTGCCAGATCGGTATTGCCTTCCGCGACACGGGCATCGCCCAACAGCTTATAGCCAGCCACACTGCCAGGGTAGAAATACAAATAGTTC
>JAIOHN010001026.1 GCA_019912985.1 Anaerolineae bacterium
ATCGATTCCTGGATCGTCTCATAGGCCTGGGTCGCAACATCCACTGGGTCCTCGCCACCCGCACCTACAGCGGCAATCGCGTCACCCATCGGCCCCCAGAAGGCGTTGAGTTCAGCACGATTCGGGAATGGTGTACCGAGCGTAAACTGCTCTGCAAACACACCCAGATTCTCATTGCCCTCAATCGACACGTTGGGGTTCACTGGCAGCCAGCCCGCCTGCTCCAGACCGATCTGCTGGCCTTCTTCGCCGGTGAGGAAGGTCATAAAGTCGATATAAGCATTCAGCTTGGCTTCATCACTGCCCAGGGTCGCATTCGGATAAATGCCGTCGGTCTGAGCGAACATTGCGGGGACATTGCCGTTGTCAAGCGCAGGCATCAGCGCCACGCCCAGGTCATCACCCAGGTCCTGCTCATACTGCGCCAGGTTCCAGATCCCGTCGTAGACCATGGTCACGGTCGGGTTGGTCTGATCCTGGAAACCAGGTACCGGCGAGTCACCATTCACCAGCACACCACTGCCGGGGTCCTGCGACAGTTGGTACATCATCTGATGGAAGGTCAGGTATTCGACCATCGCATCAAAGCCCTCAGTTCCGGGTTCAAAGGCCGCATTGCCTTCTTCATCCATCAGCGAGCCGCCCAGTGCATAGAGGAAGCCAGCACTGTGGAAGAAGCCGTTCTGGAAATTAATCCCGGCAATACCTTCGCTCGAGGCCAGGTCTGCCGAAATATCCAGCACATCCTGCCAGGTTTCCGGAGCATCAAGAATCAAGCTTTTGTTGTAGAAGAACGCGAGAGTCTTGGCGACAATCGGCACACCATAAACGCCACCCTCAAAGGTGAAGGTGCCCCAACCACTATCCGCGACCTGTCCTTGCAGATCATCGGTAATCGCATCGCTGATGTCCAGCACGATATTCGCGCGTGCCCACTCGCCGGAGTTGTTGTTCGCCCAGAAGATCATATCCGGGCCTTCACCAGCACCAGCAGCCGTGCGATAGCTATCTTCAATCGTACCACTTGGGTTATAAACCTGCTCAACTACGACACCATCAGCCTGAGCATTGTAAGCATCAATGAGTGCCAGCAGGCCATCGCCCTCGGCGTCCTGCTTGGCATGCCATAAGACCAACGTAACCGGGTCTTGCGCTACCACACTGCCCATAAACACACTGAGCAACAGCAGCAGCAGAACAAGAATGGAAAAACGCTTAAAACCCATACTATTGTCCTTTCGAAAAAAATACTTCAACCACGAACCAGTATCTAGACTTGATACTTAGATTATAGCTGAATTGCGATAGACGTGAAACGGAGTTGAAAGAAAAGCACGGCAGCTTAAGCAAATGTTCATTATGTTCAGCAAAAGATGAAGCAATGCTTTATAGCGAAGGAAAAGCCTGTTTTACTGAATGCCATGCATATACTTATCACTGCGGCCATCAGCCCAATAACGTTTGGCGAAGGTGGCATTCAGGCCATCCACCCAATCCAGCACATAGGCATAGAGCTGCTCTGTCAGGTGAATATCACCGCGCAGCTGAGACGAGGTGGAGAGTGACGTATCGAGCATTTTTACCAGCAGAACGGTTTCCTCAGCTGTGAGATCGGGATTATCATGCTGAAGCTGATCAATCAGCTCTGGCGCGCTCAATTGCCGGTGATGCTCAAATGGATTGGGCGAAGACACGCCAAAATCGTCGCGCAGGGTCATCCAGGCGCGCTGCACCACATCCATATAGTATTCACGCAGCGAGAGCAGCCGCTGGTGCAAATCGTCCGTCACCTCGCGGAGCACTTCCAGACGCGGTGGGTCACATGAAATCTGTTCTTCAATGAATGTTTCCAGGTAACCGGGATTCCCCTCCGTCAAACACCGCTCGAATAAATCCATCGCCTCGAGCCGGAGATAATTCATTTCTGCCAGTGAAGCCAAATCCATCACACTAAAATCATCCATTGGAAGTCTCCTCATCCGGGCATAAGCGGCGCAGATAATCCCAGGTGTAAATCCCCGTATAATGGCCGTCATCCCATACCGGCTGGAGGGCGTAATTGCCGACCATTTCTATCTGCGTGACGGTGTAAGCGCGTTTGGGCGTGAGCGTCAGCAGATTATCAGGATCATAGGCCGCTCCCATATACTGATGCCCACCCCGGCACTCGACACAGGGACACGCTTCTCGCAAATGCGCCAGCGGATACTGGCAGGTTACGTCATCGTTCCAGGTAATTTCCAGATACGCTTCTTCTTTGTTTAAGGTTATCGCCTTGGGGCGTACCTCGATACTCATTCAGTTTATCCTAACGATTCACCCGTGCTTTTGCTTCTTGAATCCAGGTCGCAAGCCGGTCTCTTGAGACACGCTTCATTTTACCCGCCAGCACATCCACATCCTGCTGCGCCAGCTGCTGGAAATTCACGACGCCCATTTCGTTGAGCAAACGCTCGTAAGCTGGTCCAATCCCGCTGATTTCCGTCAGTGTATCGTGTTTGGGGGGAGCAGATGGCTTTGGCTCACGGGCTGGCGGGGTCACAGGTGCTTTGACTACCGGCGGTTCTTCCGATAGGTACTGCGCCAGGTAGTAACCCACCATTACACCCAGGAGAAAATAAAATAATTTCTGCATGTTTGTGCCTCAATCGACAGTCCAGGACTATTTTAGCATAATTTTAACCCCTGCTTGTTAAAATAGGCATGACCTTGCATCTAAAGGGGCGTCTGCTAAAATCACTGATGGCAGCTTGCCCAACGGCGACCTGCAATACGTTTCTGCAACTCGGAGAATTCTATGCAACGAGTTTCGTTGATTAGCCTGGCGTTATTCTGTATTCTACTTTCCGCCTGCCAGGGGCCTCCTCCAACACAAATTGTGATCGTCGTCACCGCAACACCGACCAATGACGATGGAAACACATCCAATAACGCGCAGGAAGCCGACACGCCACAAAGCGCAGAAACTACAGTGGAACCAACCGCCACCGCCACGGTTGAGCCTTCTCCCACGACCGACCCGAACCAGCCGACGGTCATACCCACGGCCACCCCCACTATCAACCAGATTCAGGTGGCAGAGCAGGTTTTTGAGCATGGTCGCGCCTTCTGGATACAGCCCACCGATCAGATCTGGGTCATGGTGGTCACGGGTGAAGGCCAGGGCCAGTGGACTGTATACGAAAATACATTTAAAGATGGTGACCCTGAACTTGACGAGTCGCTGACCCCACCTGAAGGTAAAATCCAGCCAGAACGCGGCTTCGGCAAGCTCTGGCGCGAAAATATCGACGTCCGAGACAGCCTGGGATGGGCGGTCACGCCTGAATTCGGCTACGTCACTCGCTACGAATATCACCCCGGCGACCCAACTGTCAACGGCGATACTGTGACCTATGGGCCGGGTTATCATGTCCTGACCAGCCTGTATGAAGAGGCTTTCCGCTTCAACGAAGCTGACGGCACGTGGCAACTTAACTAACTCAACTCAGGAGGCGATAGATGAGAAGTTTGCGCCGCTGGTCGTTGCAATCGTCCATGCCGTTTTCGCTTCCCCTCGCCGCCGATGCCCGCCTGACGACCACTGATTATCTCGACGACCAAGTCTGGGAGCTGCACCAGGGCGATACGGGTTCCCCGGCACTGGCGCTGCAAACCCGTTACGGCGGGCGTGTTGGGCTTGCCAGCATTGTGCCGATGTGGGTGCATGAAGGCCGGTCAATCTACGAGGCACAGGCTTACGCGCATCCTCCGGTGATTACGGCGTTTGCACCCGGTTATTTGCGCGTTCAGGGATCACTCACGCTGAACCTGGCAGTACAGGCCGAATACTGGGTGATTGATTCACACACGATTGCGGGCTGCTTCACACTCGGCAACGCCCATATCCAACCCACGACGGTTCAGCTCAGCCTGTTAGGTCACGTTGGCGCACAGGGCAAAGATCAGCCCCTGCACATCTTCGATACCGGCGATGGCGCTCAAGCGCTGCATATGGGAAAAATCGGCAATATCAATCCGGTGGTGCTGCTGGAAAAAGGCACAGGCACCCCTGGCAGCCAGACTCTCAGTCGCGAGATCGAGCTGGGGAGCCGCAAAAAAATCATGCTGCGGTGGGTTCATGCTGGGCTGAGTGACATCCGCGACTCACTGGCCCAGGCGCAGTTCTGGCTGGGCAAAAGCTGGAAGCCTTTCTTTGAGCAAATTGAGCGCGCTGCGACCGCGATACCCGATATTGAAACTGGTGATGAAGCGCTGGATGCCACCATCGCAACCGCCTATCAGCAGCTGGTACTCGCCTGCCTCAAACCAACTTCCAGCCTGCCCCACGCTTCTATCGTCGGGCTGCGCAAGCCAGGCACTGGCTTCAGCCCACGCGGAGATGGCACGCATCCCTGGCGCGAGTGGAACGGCCAGAGTCCGACCGCTGCCTATCTGGCGGCGTCTGGATTAGCGTCCATTGATGCGTTACTGGCACAGGGCGTTATTCAGAATTATCTGGCGATCCAGCAGCCAGACGGCGCGGTTGATTGGAAACCCGGACTTGGCGGCCAGCGGCAGGGCATTTTATGTATGCCTATCCTGGCACGGCTGGCATGGGGCGTCTTTCAATACACTGAGGATGAGACATTCCTGCGTGATGTATTCCCAGGCTTACGCAAGTTTTTCGATCACTGGCTGACTCTGGATGCTGATGGCGATGGCCTACCGGAGTGGCAGTCGGAAAATCAGACGGGTTACATCTTCTGGCCGACATTTGCCGTGGGTCAGTCCTGGGGCGAGAACCTCGACATCGCCAAAGTGGAAACACCTGACCTGCTGGCCTATCTGCTGTCAGAGGCGATCAGCCTGCAAGCCATCGCCTACTATCTGCATGACAGCAGCGCAGAGCAAGCGCTGGCGAAACTGCGCACGGCGCTGGAAGCCTTGTGGATTGAAGGGCGCTACAGCTACCGGGATCGAGATACACACCTGCGCACCAGCCACCACGACATTCTGTCCGGCGGGCGTGGTGATGAAGAACACATCCTGGCGCTACCACTGGAACCCGCCAGCCACCTTGTCGTGCATGTCGAAGGTGGTGTCGACCACACACCACGCCTGAAGATGCAGATAGATGGCCTCGATGCAGAGGGTCAGCCCATTCGCGAAGTCGTTGAATCGGCTGCCTTTTTCTGGCAGCAAAACCGGGGCGCTTATAGCACTGAGCGTATTTTTTCGCAGGTGGACCGGGTGCATTTTGACGGACTCAGCCGTGTTTACCGGATTTCACTGTCTGTAGCGGATTTGACCCGTCTGGACATCAACGCGCTGCTGCCGCTGTGGTCGGTGGGCATCTCACCCGAACGCGCCGAAGGCATCAGCAAGCTGGCAACCGACCCGGCCCATTTCTGGCGCGCCAACGGCATCACCATGACATCAGCGCAGGATGCAAATTTTGACCCGGCCAATGCCAACGGCAGCGGCGGAATCTGGCCTTTCTGGCTGACCCTTATGGGCGAAGGCTTTATCGAAGCTGGTAAGCCTGAGTTAGCAGCAGATTTGTTGCAGCGCCTGCTGCGAGTTCAGGTCGAAACCCTGCGCCAGCAGCGTGAATTCAGCGAGTTTTATCACAGTGAGGAGACGATTGGCCTGGGTGAAAAAGGTCATCTCGCCGGGATCGTACCGCTGCATTTGCTGCTGCGCGTGTTGGGAATCCGGGTCATCCACAGCGGCAAAGTCTGGACGGGCGGGCCTTATTTCTGGCCGCAGCCGGTCAAACTGACGCAGCACGGCGTGACCATTCAACGCAGCGCACAGGGTACGCAGATCCACTTCCCATCCGGCCACGAGGTCACGCTGGATGCAGATGCCGAATGGCAGGAAGTGATCGACCCGCAGCCAAAGCCAGTGCCACCACCCAAGACGTTTCAGGCAATTGCGAAATCCTTATCCAGCCAACGTTCGACATCGAAAAAGCAATGATTGCTGAACACGAGTTGTACTCCTATATTTTTCGCAATACAGCAGAGGGCATTCTGATTACAGATGGTCAGGACCGCCTGGAACAGGTGAATCCTGCGGCCAGCGCGATGCTGGTTCTGCCGGTTGAGTCCATGATCGGCAAGCCGCCGAACGAATGCTTCTACAACAACCCTGCCCTGCTCAATCTGTTCACCCGCAGTGGCGAGCAAATCCTGGATGTGCGCCTGCCCAAGCGCCGCCTTGCGGTTGGCCTGGCGACCTCACTCCAAGATGGAGGTCGGTTAGTGATTTTGCGCGATGTAACTGAGCAGCGTGAACTTGAATCGCGGCGTGAGGCATTGATCAAGACACTGACCCATGATCTGCGCAACCCTATTGGCGCGCTCATCGGCTACGCGGATTTAATCGACAAATTCGGCCCACTCACCGAATCGCAGCAGCGCTTTACCGGACGCATTCTGGAAACGGCGACCAAACTTCACGACATCACCGAATCGCTGGTCGATCTGGCGTGGCTGGAAGCGGGTATGCCCATGGAGCATGTCCCGATTGAACTCAGCCAGACGGTCGCACGAGTGGTATCGGAACTCACGCCGCTGGCACACGAGAAGCAAGTCACTATCGCAGTCTCACTGCAAAAGCCACTGCCCGCCATCCTGGGTGACCCACCGCGCCTGTACATGGCAATCCACCACCTGCTGCACAATGCCATCCTCTATTCCAGTCCTGAGCAATCGGTCGCCATCCATGCCTGGGGTGATGTTCACGACATTTATTGCAGTATTGCCGACCAGGGCTTTGGCATCGCGGATGACGAGCTGGACCAGGTCTTTGACCGTATGTATCGCTCAAAAGATGAGCGCGTCCAGCAAATCGCCGGGGGCGGCCTGGGGTTGACCATCACTCGCACCATTATCAAACGGCATGGCGGCGACATCTGGGCCGCAAGCAATCTCAATGAAGGCAGCACCTTCACCTTTGTCCTGCCCATGGTGAACCAGGAAAATTAGGATGCGTCGGGTCAAGATCACACTCCCCGCTGCTGTCACTGATCTTGGCGCTGGCGTGCACACGCTGGGGCTGGCGGTCGGCCTTTACACCACGATTGAAATCTCGGAACGGCGCGATTCGCAGCTCATTGTCGAAACTGAAGGTGAAGGTGCAGGTCATTTCAGCGTGGGGTTGCGGCATCCGGTGGTGTTGGCGATGATCCGCATTTTTCAAAAGCTGGAACGGACACAGCTGGGGTTAAATCTGCGCATCACCAATCACATCCCGCTCGACAGCGGCCTGGGTGCGGACGCGGCCTTCACTGTGGGCGGTTTGATTGGCGCGAACAACCTGCTCGGCAATGTTTACAACCGCGAACAAATCCTGCAACTGGCTGCTGAGATCAGCGAAAGCCCGGATGCCGTCACGACGACCTTGTTCGGCGGCCTGACCACCAGCCTGATGGACGATGGCAAGCCGATGCACCGGTCGCTCTCGGTTTCGCCGCAGCGGGTGATCGTGCTCGTGCCGGAATTGGAGCGCTATGCCAACGACATCCGCACCGCTATTCCCGAGCGCGTGCGCGGCAGTGATGCCACCTATAATCTGCAACGGCTGCCGCTGCTGCTGGAAGGCCTACGTACTGGCGATTTAAGCCTGATTGAGCGCGGCCTCACAGATCGGCTGCACACGCCGTTTTTGACACCGCACATCAGCGGCTACGGTCATGTGATCGAACTGCTGCGCCGCGCGCATGTCCACGGTGTCACCCTCTGCGGCCAGGGTCCCGGCCTGCTGATTTTCACCCGCGAAAACCCGGACGCCCTGGCCGAAGCACTGGTCACGGCCTTTGATAATGCCGGAGTGGACGCCCGTGCCTGGGTGGTTCCCATTGATACACAGGGCGTCGTCCTCAGCGCGACTCAGTCCGCTTAACCGCGCACAGGCAAATTACCAATTGGATAACCGGTGCGGATGTAATTGGCGTTCACCCACCCGCTGAGGCCGTTGGCAAGCTGCACCAGCAGCCAGTTGCCTGTCGCGTTACGCCCGACAAGGCTGATGGTTTCCCCAGCCTGCAACCGCGCAAACAGACCAAAATACAG
>JAIOHN010001027.1 GCA_019912985.1 Anaerolineae bacterium
AAGTATTCGAGCGCATCGGCGGCTTTGACGAGGAAATGGTGCGCAACCAGGATGACGAGTTCAATTACCGCTTGCAAGCCAGCGGCGGCAAGATTCTGCTCACGGACCGCATCCGCTCACGCTATTTCAACCGGGCGGACCTGCGCTCGCTCTGGCGACAGTATTACCAGTACGGCATGTATAAGGTGCGTGTACTGCAAAAACACCCGCTGCAGATGCGCCCACGCCAGTTCGCACCGCCCATCCTGGCGGCAGCGGTGGTCGGCGGCGGCTTGCTGAGTCTGCTCCTACGGGTGCGGCTTGTGCGCACCTTGTGGCGTTTTGTGACCAGCCTCTATGTGATGGCAAATCTGGGCGCGTCCATTTATATGGCCGCCAAAAACGGCTGGCAGTATCTGCGCATGTTCCCGGTGATTTTTGCCGCACTGCATTTCGGCTACGGGCTTGGGTTTTTGCGCGGATTGGTGAAATTTGCAGATCGTTGGAAACGCTAATTACGAGGTGATATGCGTAAACGTCTGCCTTTAGTGGTGCTCATTCTGCTCATCGCGATCATCGTGGTGAGTGCCAGCCTGTTCCTGTGGCGCAACCGCGAAGCGGAGATGTCGCTGCAAGCGTTGGTCGAAAGCGCCTATGTGGTCGCGCTGGATGGCGATGACGCTCAGGCAGGGACAGTTGAAGCACCGTTCCGCACCATCAACCGGGCACTGCGCGCGCTGAAACCCGGCGACACACTGCTGGTGCGCGGCGGTCAGTATGCCGAATCACTGAATAACACGATCCCCAGCGGCGAGTCGTGGGAGCGACCTGTCACACTCAAAGCCTATCCCGGCGAACAAGTCATCATCATGCCCCCGCCCGGTGCAGAGCGGGTGATTAATTTCGCGGGCGACAGCCAGTACATCATCGTGGATGGGTTCATTCTGGATGGCACCCACACGCAGTATGAAGTCATCAAACTGAGCGGCAAGGAAGATAGCAGCGAACCCTCACCCAGCCATATCCGCATCATGAATAACGAGATTCGCAATGCAGGCGCGGCGCAATCCTCCAACGGTGAATACCGCTACTTCTCGGCGGGCATTCTGGCAACAGGGCAGTCGAACTACATCGAGTACCTGCACAACATCATTCACGACAACGGCGTCACCGATTTTGACCACGGCCTCTATCACACCTCAAGCTTTAGCATCATAGACGGCAACCACATTTACAATAATAAAGGGTCTGGTATCAAAATTGGCTGGGGCCAGAACGCCCGTGACAACATCGTGCGCAACAATATCGTCTACAACAACAACACCGCCGAGGGCGACGATGGGCAGAAAGACCAGGGGCGCGGGATCGGTGTCTATGCCGGAACGGGTACACTGGTCTATAACAATATAGTCTGGGGGCATCATCACAGCGCGATCGATGTCACTTATGGTGGAAATGACGCACGAATTATAAACAACACCATACACAACACTACAGGCTGGGGCATTGTCATTGGCTTTGGAGCCGATGGCACGGAAACGGCACAGAACACGCTGGTTGCCAACAACATCGTCTACCAACAAAGCGATTTGCCCGCCATCATGGATGCACGAGGGGTGGATACGGTCATCGAGAACAACCTTACTTTTGGTCTCGATCCCCATATCGACAAAGACGCCGACACCAACACCGTCATCCAGAATAATCTTGAAGGCGTCGATCCGCTTTTTGTGGATGCTGACAATTTTGATTTTGAACTACAAGGCAACAGCCCGGCCATTAACGCTGGACTCACGTTGGATATGGTGGCGCTCGATTTTAATCATCAGGCACGGCCTGCTGGCGAATACGACATCGGGGCCTACGAATACACTCAATCGTTCTTTTTACTGAGTTGGTTGAAACCTTAGCCATGACATCGACATACTGGACACCCCATTACGAGGAGCACATGATAGAAGAATTACGCGGTAAAGTTGTGCTCGTGACAGGCGCAAACGGGTTTATTGGACATCACCTCTGTCACCAACTTCTCCAGCACCAGGTTGAGCTACAT
Organism: Anaerolineae bacterium; assembly: GCA_019912985.1. GTDB lineage: Bacteria > Chloroflexota > Anaerolineae > Aggregatilineales > Phototrophicaceae > JAIOHN01. Next base: position 2,036 of record JAIOHN010001027.1, read on the forward strand.
GGTCTGTCTCGTTCGAAACGTCATTGGCACGAGGACGGCGTCGAGTGGTGGCAATGTGACATTAGCGACGAACCCACACTCGAAGATGTTTTTGCAGAAACCCGCCCCGATTATGTCTTTCACCTCGCCAGCAAAGTCACCGGGTCGCGATCTCAGGATGTGATTGTTCCCACGCTTCATGCCAATTTTCTCAGCACAATTAATCTGCTGAATCTGGTAGGCAAGTACAAATGCAAGCGAATCGTGCTGGCTGGATCACTGGAAGAACCGCAGCGTAATGAGATTCCTGCCTCGCCCTATGCGGCTGCCAAGGCCGCCAGCTCTGCCTACGCCCGCATGTTCCACGCGCTATATCAGACGCCCGTGGTCATGGCGCGCCTGTTTATGGTTTATGGCCCGGCGCAGCGTGATGTGAAAAAACTGATTCCCTATGTCACACTGGAGTTATTGCGCGGCGGCGTGCCGAAATTATCCAGCGGCAAGCGCCCGGTCGATTGGATTTACGTCAAGGATGTGGTCGACGGGCTGCTCAAATGCGCTCTCGCGCCGGGCATTGATGGCAAAACAGTTGACCTCGGCTCTGGGGAACTGGTGACCATTTATGATCTGGTGATGCAACTGGCGCAGATTATCCACGCCGATCCCTCGCTGGATTTTGGCGCACTGCCGGAACGACCTTTTGAGCAGGTGCGTGCAGCGAATATTGACCAGACTTACGAGTTGATCGGCTGGAAGCCGCAAACCTCATTGGAAGAAGGTCTGCGGAAAACGGTGGATTATTACCGAACCACGCTGGTCACCTGATGACATCCTGGGCAAAAGTGCAGACCGCCCAATCGCGCAGTTTTTATCCTCCGCGAAGGGGTTCATGGCTATAATGAAGGATATGCTTTCCAGAGAATCCGAGCTGTAGTGTGATCGAGAACGAAGTACTCTACCGACTGTCCTATTTGCTGCTCATCATCCTCGTCGTGGTCATTCGCCTCAATGGGCACCGGCAGGCAGGTACGCTGCAGGAGCCACGCCAGCAGTACGAGGAAGGCATCGTCACCAGACTGATGCGACCGCTGCCAATTTTGCTGTTCTTCGGCAGCATAGCCTATATCATCGACCCGCGTCTGGTGGCATGGTCAACCATTGCGCTGCCGGACTGGTTGAGGATCACCGGCATCGGACTGGGGATCGTGGTTATTCTGGCGATGGCATGGGTTCATAGTGCTTTAAATAAGCAGTTCAGCGGCAAGCTGGAAATCCGCAACGATCATCAACTGGTCAAAGTCGGGCCTTATCGCTGGGTGCGCCATCCCATGTACACGGTGGTGCTGGCTTTGTTTTTGGCCGTTTTCCTTATCACCGCCAACTGGTTCATCGGCCTGGGAGGGTTGTTGATGGTGCTGGTGGTAGTAATTACGCGCACGCCGAGAGAAGAAGCAATGCTGCTGGAAATCTTCGGCGACGAGTATCGCACTTATATGGAGGAGACGCCGCGCTACCTCCCGCGCCTGCACTGAGCGCGGGATACAGGGTATTTATTGTCAGCCGCTTTTTACCGCTTGCAGCACTTTTTTAGCCAGCGCATAGGCTTCATCCAGCGTTTCGACAGTCTGCGCGTCGCCAAACCCTTCCGGGTACAACCCGCCTAACATGCTGTAGAGCCGCTCGACAAATAACCCGGGCTTCACAAAGATGACCTTCTTGCGGTTGGGATTGTGGGTGCGGCCCACATGCCGCCCGATGGTCAGGGTTTTGCGGGGTGGGGTCAGGCTCTGGGAATAATCCACAATCGTCACAAACGGATAATCCACATCTTTCAGCAGCCGCGCCCCGGCATCAACCATCCCATAAAAATCATTGAGATCCCATTCACCTTCAAACGTGGTGAGCATAATCGTACGCTCTTCGTTTCCCCAATCTACGATAATTCCCATGTGATGCTCCTCTTAAGCGCCAATTTCTGATATGCAGAAGCGGATGAAATCTCAACCTCTAAAGCCTGATCTTCACCCTCATTCTATATCAGTTAAAAGCGAAAAAACGTAAAGGTGCTGAGCAATATTTGATAGCGATGTGCGTGTGACTTACACGCACATCCGTGAATGGTTAAGGTGTGATAAAGGTGATATCTGGTAAATAGCTGAGACAGTCGGCATTGGGCGCTGCGGTGGGTTTATTGATAAACTCGCCAAACATATCCAGTGGACAGGTCATCGGGTCAACACCATGGGCAGAAACCTGGAAGGTGTAATTATAACTATTTGATAACGTTTCTGCCGCCAACGCACCCCAGGCGGCTGGCGTAACTGGATCGAATGCGCCGTTTAGAATCAGGGTCGGAATATCGCTGACTACCGGGGTGTTTTCCACCGGATCAAGCTGACGCGCGCCCCAGGTCGGACAGAGCGCAGACCACTGCGCAATATCACTGCGAAACGCGGATTGCAGGGCAGGGTTGACACTGGCAACCGATGCCTCCCAGGTATCGGTCGTGGTTGTTAACACATCATCCA
>JAIOHN010001028.1 GCA_019912985.1 Anaerolineae bacterium
TGTTAAGACTGAAGAAGGTTCTAAAAATGCTTTAGTCATGCCTTTCCTGACTGCTCTGGGCTACAACGTCTTTGACCCTATGGAAGTAACACCCGAACTGATTGCCGATGTCGGTGTAAAAAAGGGTGAAAAGGTCGACTATGCTGTGCTGCGTGATGGAGAACCCATCATGCTATTTGAGTGCAAAATCTTAGGAACTGACCTGGGTCAAGTCCATGCTTCCCAACTCTATCGCTATTTTTCCGTTACCTCAGCGCGCTTTGGTGTGCTAACAGATGGTACAGTCTACCGGTTTTACAGCGATCTGGAAGCACCAAATAAAATGGATGACATTCCTTTTTTTATTTTTGATATGCGTGAAATCAAAGAGGGTTCTGTAGAAGCTTTGAAGCGCTTTACAAAATCCGCTTTTGATGAGGATCGAATCCTCACGGTTGCCAGTGAACTGAAGTATAAAAACTCAATCCGAACTTACATCGAGTCGCAATTTTCTGAGCCTTCCGAAGCTTTTGTTCGCTTTTTTGTAAAAGAATCAAAAGCTTATTCTGGACACTTAACACAATCAGTGATTGAAGATTTTACGCCTATCACTCGAGATGCGTTGCGCAATTTTGTGAGTGATCAGGTCGAAAAGAGGCTAAAAACTGCACTTGCCACCGAAACTGAGGCGAACTCATCTAACCTGGGAAATGAGGAAAACGCTGATGCAGAAGCAGAAGCTACTGAAACAAAAATAGTAACTACGCAGGAGGAAATTGACGCCTTTCTCGTTGTAAAAGCAATCATAAGAGAAGTGATTGATGTGGATCGTATTTTTATACGAGATACGCAAAGTTATTGTAGTGTCCTGGTGGATGACAACAATCGTAGGCCAATCTGTCGGTTACGCTTCAACCACTCTACAAAATATCTCGGCCTACTAGATGACCAGAAGAACGAAGAGCGTGTAGTCTTGGATTCACTCAACGACATCTACAAATACGCTGATAATCTGAAGTCTATTGCGAAAATCTACAGTGACGAATAGGATAGCGACAATCAAGCTAACTCAGAGTGCATATACCATGCACTCTTTTTGATTCTGGAAGAGGAGTATACCGATGACACGTGCACGTTTACGCGACCTGGGGATTACGATTGGGCGACTGCCGGTGGGGCCGTTGAATGCCATCACCGATGTGCCGGGGGTGTGGGTTGGTCATGAGACGGTCATTCATGATCAGCCAAGTGTGGCGCGTACCGGAGTCACGGTGATTTTGCCCCGTGCAGGGCGCATCTGGGAGGATAACTGTTTCGCCGGGCATTTCTCGTTCAACGGCAATGGCGAGATGACCGGTCTGCCCTGGCTGGAAGAATCCGGCACGCTGTCTACACCGATTGGCATCACCAACACGCATCAGGTTGGCCTGGTGCGCGATACATTTATCGCTTACGAGCGCGACCAGGGCTACGATTTTGGCTTTCTGCTGCCGGTGGTGGCGGAAACTTATGACGGTTGGCTGAATGACATCGACACATTTCCGCTTACCGCCGATCATGTGCGGGCAGCGTTGAACCGCGCCAGTGATGGCCCGGTGGCTGAGGGGAATGTCGGCGGTGGCACCGGGATGATCTGCCACGGCTTCAAGGGCGGTATTGGCACGTCATCGCGCCGGGTGGAAATCGCGGGCGAAATCTACACGGTAGGGGTGCTGGTGCAGGCCAACTACGGTGACCGTTCGCATTTGCGGGTCGATGGCGTGCCGGTTGGCATGGAAATCCCGCACGAACACACGCCGGAACCTCGCCGCGAAACCCGAAAATCCAGCTCGATTATCGTCGTGATCGCCACTGACGCGCCGCTGGTCGCGGCACAGTGCCAGCGGCTGGCCCGCCGTGCGACGGTGGGGCTGGCGCGAGTGGGCGGCGTGGGTCACAATGGCAGCGGCGATATTTTCCTGGCCTTCGCCACCGGCAATTCGCTGCCGACCGGTCACAAGGTGTTCGAGAATCTGCGGATGATCGCGCACCAGCCGATGAACGACCTGTTTGAAGCGGTGGCCGAAGCAACCGAGGAGTCAATCCTCAATGCGCTGACCGCCGCTGAAACCATGACCGGCTATCAAGGGCGGACGGTACGCGCGCTGCCGCTGGACGACTTGCAGCAGATTATGGCGAAATACCGTCCCATATAGTCATTTTTAGCAGATTCTCATCTCACTCCCTCTATTATCCATCATGCGCTAATCCAGTGGTTTCAGAATAAGGGGCGTGATTCTACAGGGGAGGAAAACGTCCTATGAAAACGATTGTCATCACTGGCAGTACGCGCGGCATTGGTTATGGACTGGCAAGTGAATTTCTCAAGCATGGCTGTCAGGTAGTGGTTAGTGGTCGCAGCCAGAGCAGTGTCGATCCTGCGCTGGCGCAGCTTGCCCAGAGCTATCCCGCTGACAGAATTTTTGCCAAGCCATGTGATGTCACGCAGCTTGAGCAGGTGCAGGCGTTGTGGGATGCAGCCAAAGCGCATTTTGACCATGTGGATGTGTGGATTAACAACGCCGGGCTTTCTAATAGCGCGGTGCCTTTCTGGCAGCTCGACGGCGAGGAGATTGAAGCAGTGGTCGATACCAACCTTAAAGGGTCTATGTACGGTTCTAAAGTGGCGATCAGCGGGATGCTGGAACAGGGTGGCGGTCAGGTTTACAACATGGAAGGCTTTGGCAGTGATGGACGCACCGGGAATTTCCTCACACTGTACGGCAGCACCAAGTACAGCCTGAAGTATTTCACGCGGTCGCTTATTGAAGAAACGAAGACCACGCCGGTACAGGTATGTTATCTCAGCCCCGGCATGGTCGTTACGGATATGTTGATGGCTCCCTACGAAGGGAAGCCGCAGGAATATGCGCGGGCCAAACGGGTGCTCAACATCCTGGCTGATAAGGTCGAAACGGTTACGCCTTATCTGGCGCAGAAAATTCTGGAAAACAACCAGCACGGTGCGAAAATTGCCTGGCTGGATAACAAGAAGATCTTCCTGCGCTTTCTCACCGCGCCTTTCGTCAAACGCAATGTGCTGGATTGAGCCGCCTTACATTGCCTGTGCCTGAATTTCGGCAGGCTTGACTCGCCGGAACAGGATGCAGAGGCCGACTGCCGCAATCACGATAGCTCCCCCCAGGCCGAAATTGAGTGTAATAAACACCAGTACATCATTTTCAAGGGCATAACCCAATCCACCCAGGAGGCAGGCTATCCCATTAACTGCAAACGCGATGGCGATAATGCGCTCGAGGCGGTTGTGTTCAAATGCAGCGGCGACAAACAGCGAGGCCAATCCTAAAAACAGTGAAAAGCCGAGGATGTTGATTGCGGAGATGATCGAATGGGGGTTGGCCTGCAAAAAGTATTGCAGCCCGGCGCTTTCTCCCTCGGCGATCTGAAAACGTATCGCCGTCAATTGGACGAAGTAGTTGATGCCGCTGAGCGCAGCGAAGATCACCGCCAGATGAATGCTGACGCGGGTCAGATATTTCTTGCTGTGCTGGACAAATTCATGGATGCTGTTGAGCAGGATGATAAACAACGGTCCGAAGAGCAGCATCGACAGCCGCGCCAGATTCTGGAAAAACTGGTTGTTGTCGTTCACAAAAGCGAAATAGTCAGAGAGATTGCCGGTCCAGCGAAACAGCGGCGAGGTCAGGGCGATTCCCACGAAACAGATCGTGAAAACTACGAAGAGCAGGATAATCAGCAGTGCCGACCAGAAGCCGACCCGAGCGAACAGCATGTTGCGAGATGAAGCGTGCATTGATTGAATCTCCTTTGAACTGCGGACATAATAACGAAGTGGTGCAATCACACCCCTCCGAGAACAGGTTACAATAGCGAAGATTATTTTTCTGCAAGAAAGGAAGTGATATGCCTATTGGAAATAAAAATCAGGTTATTCAAGGTGCGGGAACTCATCATATCGCGGTACAGACTCGCGACTGGGACGAATCACTGCGGTTTTACCGGGATTTGCTAGGGATGACGCCTGTGGTCGAGTTCGGCTCACCAGAGCGCAAGATTATGCTGCTAGATGTTGGGGATGGCAGCCACATCGAAATCTTCCAGCCCAAGGGCGATACGCCTGCGCCGGGCAGCGCTGCCGCCAATGACCCGGTCATTCACTTCGCACTGACGACGACCGATCTCCCGGCGGCGTTGGAGCGTGTGCGCGCTGACGGCTGCAC
>JAIOHN010001029.1 GCA_019912985.1 Anaerolineae bacterium
ATGATGAGATGTTAGCGCTGGCGGGACCCGGCACGATCCGCGAAAATCTTGACGGTCAATTTGTCATGCCTGGGATGACCGATGCGCACATCCACTGGTTATGGACGGCACGGGCTTTGCAGGAAGTCGACGTCTTTGAAGTGCCAGATAAGTCAATTGCTATCGAACGGGTGGCTGAGCGCGCGCAAAGAGTGAAGCCTGGCGAGTGGATTACCGGTCGTGGTTGGGCGCAGGATTTCTGGGAGCAAGCCGAATTTCCCACGGCATCGGACCTCGATGCGGTAGCCCCACAAAATCCGGTTTATCTGGGTGCAAAAAGCGGTCACGCAGGTTGGGTGAACAATGCAGCTTTACGACAGTGCGGTATTACTGCGGCTACACCCGACCCTGAAGGTGGGCAGATTGCCCGTGACAAATCCGGTCAGCCGACTGGCATTTTGCTTGAGACGGCAATGGAACTTGTCAATGCGCGTATTCCATCGCCAAATCTGGATACACTGGCGGATTATATGCTGGCGGCGCAGAAACTGGCATTGGCTGCCGGGATGACGGGTATCCATGATTTTGATGGGCCGGAATGTTTGCGTGTGTTGCAAATGCTTCGTGAGCGAGGCCAGCTGGCGCTGCGTGCGGTCAAGAACATCAACAAGGAGTGGCTTCCTGCTGCGCTGGAAACTGGTCTGCGCTGGGGATTTGGTGATGAGTGGATTCGAATCGGTGGCCTTAAAATCTTTGCGGACGGCGCGCTTGGACCGCGTACTGCCTACATGATCGAGCCGTACGAGGGCGAGCCACACAATTATGGAATTAGCGTGACAGATAAAGAGGAAATGCAGGAACTGGTCAGTCAGGCCAGTGCTGCCGGGCTGCCATCCACAATTCACGCGATCGGCGACCGCGCGGTTCATGATGTGCTTGATGTGTATGAAGCTGTGCGTCGTGAGGAAGCAGAACGTGGCGAAACACCCGCAATGCGTCGGCACCGGATTGAGCATGTGCAAATTGTTCACCCTGACGATGCGCACCGACTTGCAGAACTGGACGTGATTGCATCCATGCAGCCTCTGCATGCAACTTCAGATTATGTGTCTTCCGAGCGCTACTGGGGCGCGCGCAGTAAATGGGCTTATAACATCCGGCTGCAACTGGATAAGGGTGCGAAAATCGCGCTTGGATCTGATTCGCCGGTTGAACCATTTGAACCGCTGAAAGGGGTTTTTGCAGCTGTCGCACGCAAGCGCCCGGATGGATCACCGGGTCCTGATGGATGGTATCCTGAGCTGCGGCTGACCATAGATGAAACGTTACACGGTTTCACGACCGGCCCGGCTTATGCTGCTGGGATGGAGAGCCACCTGGGCCAACTCGCACCCGGTTATCTGGCTGATCTTGTGATTCTGGATCGTGACCTGTACAAAGCAGACCCCGACGAGATTCTGGAAACCGAAGTGATTGGAACGATGGTTGACGGAACCTGGCGCTATGGCGGTGTTTGATGTATCCGTCTTGCGGAAAATTTAGTTACATATAGAATTTGCGATAATCCTGGGGTGGCCGAGAAGGTCACCCCTTTCTGTTTCTTGTAATCGTACAAAGGAGAGGATGAAACATGACGGACGTTCGGCTTGAGCGCTTGGCGAATGTACTGGTGAATTACTCGACAGAAGTAAAACCCGGTCAGTGGGTGGGTATTCTGGGTGATGTGATGGCGCTGCCTGCGCTGCGTGAAGTATACAAGGAAGTCGTGAAAGCGGGTGGCAACGCGACCTTGCTGATCGGCGACAGCTACATGGAACGTTATTTTTTGCGCGAAGCTAATGATGAGCAGATCGCCTGGTTGGATCCGTCACAGACGCTGTATTACGAGCAGGCTGATGTTTATATTCGTATTGGCGCATCGGCCAACACACGGGCGCTGACGAGCATCCCGGGCAAGCGGATGCAGAAAATCCAGGCTGCACGCAGCTCATGGCTTGATGCCCGGCTGGACCGCGCAGCACGCGGCGAGATGAACTGGGTGGGCACACTTTATCCCACCGAGGCCAGTGCGCAGGAAGCCAACATGAGCCTGGAAGAATATGAGGATTTCGTTTATGGCGCGACATTCTGCGACCGTGAAGACCCGGTAGCCGCGTGGATGGAACTCTCAGCCATGCAGCAGAAAAAGGTCGATTGGCTGAAGGGAAAACAGCATGTAAAGCTGCAAGGGCCGAATGTCGATCTGGAATTATCCATTGAAGGCCGGACTTTCCTCAATAGTGATGGGCATAGAAACATGCCCAGCGGCGAAATTTTTACAGGCCCGGTCGAGGAGAGCGTGAACGGCTGGATTCGTTTTGATTACCCCTCTGTTGTTGGTGGACGGGCTGTAAAGGGTATTGAGCTGAAATTCGAACAGGGAAAGGTCGTGCAGGCCAGCGCCGAGGAAAATGACGATCTGCTGCAAGCCCAGCTTGATACGGATGCTGGTTCGCGCTACCTGGGTGAATTTGCGATCGGCACCAATTTTGGTATTAATCGCTTTACCGGGAGCATCCTCTTTGACGAAAAAATCGGCGGAACGGTGCATGTGGCTATCGGACGTGGCTATAAGGAAACCGGCAGCCACAATGAAAGTGCCGTTCACTGGGATATGATTTGTGATATGCGCAATGACAGCGAAATTCACGTGGATGGCGATCTGTTCTATAAGAACGGTGAATTTACAGTTTAGGTGAAGCACTAAAAGTTGGCGGTGGAAAGCACCTTCGCCGCCAACTCTGTTATGATTTGACATGAGTCTTCAAAATCTCAGTCCCCTCTGCAAAACCAACACTCAACATCGTACTCTTAAGATAATCAAATTCGGAACCATTTTGGGTCAAGGCGGTACTCATTGAATAGAGAGCCGAGGAGGGAAGGATGACCGGTGATCCTGATCTGCTCCTGCTCCGCGCGATGGCGAAAGGTGACGTACAGGCGCTAGAAGCCTTGTACGCTCGACATGGCCGTCACATCCTGGCGTATCTTCGCGGTCTGCTGGCGGATCCCCAACAGGCGGAGGAGGTGCTGCAAGATGTGATGATGGCTGCCTGGCGCGGTGCGGGAAGTTTCCGTGGTGATAGTCAGGTGAAAACCTGGCTGATTGGTATTGCGCGACGGCAGGCGTTTAATGCGATACGCCGCCAGCAACCCGATGCCACACCACTGGACGAAGATGCTGCACTTGATGATACAGGTGTGTTTCGTAAAGTGGCATTGAATGCCGAGCGCGAAGTTATTCGCGCAGCGATACGAGAACTGCCAGCGGACCAACGCGAGACACTGGAGTTGATCTTTTATCATGAACTATCCGGTGTTGAAGCAGCAGTCGTCATGGGTGTAGCCGAAGGAACGATCAAAAGCCGCTTGCACCGCGCTAAGGCAACGTTGCGCGGTATCCTGCAACGAAAGGAGGCTGGTTATGGCGAATAAAGACTGGGATGAACTGTTGATGCTGTACCTGGCCGGCAGGCTTTCAGCGCAGGAACGTGCAGATTTTGAGCGCTATCTGGCCGAAAACGCGGAATACCAGCAGGAACTGGTCGAATGGCAGCAGATCGCTGATGCTGTGCGCGCCGAAGCGGAAGCTCGAGTAGATCATCTCCCACCACTGCGATTACCCAAGTTGATGGGGCAGTCGCCAAACGGCTCTCATTCTCGACGTAGAATGGAGACAGAAACTATGCTGAAGTCAATTTCGATTGCGGAACAGCGCTCCTCGCGGATGCCTCCGCTGACGATGGTGGCCGCAATATTGACAGTTTTGTTGTTCGGAGCCCTGCTGGTTGTGGTTAACCGGGGCGGTGATCAGAATCCACTGTTATCCGGCTTGGAGCAGGGTGCAAGTGCGACACCCTCGTGGACAGTGACCGCATCTTCGACACCGACATACACGCCAACTGTGGCTCCTAGTTCAACCCCATTTCCGACAAGGACACCAACTCCCGTTCCTTCCAGCACGTTGGCGCAAGAGATGGGTGCGCCAATTGTGACGACCATGCCGACCGTGCCACCTCCTGGATATTCGGTGGATACAGAACCGCTAAGTCTGACAGCGACCCCGGTTCCATTTGGCGGGGGGCAGCGAGTCGACCCGTTAATGTCCGTGACACCTTCGCAGCTAGAGCCGATTATCTCGAGTCCTGCTCGCCTGATGCAGCAGATTCACCTGGCGACGGGTGATGGGGCAAGAGCGATTGATTGGGCCAACGAGAATGTGCTGGTGGCTGGATACCGGGGTGCCTGGCTTTATAATGCGGCTCAGCTCAATGGTGCGGCACGTTTACTGCCAGATGACACCAGCGCAGGGTTGGTTTCTGCGGCGTTCAATGCGGATGGCTCGCTGGCCGCGACGTTGAACTGGGATCGTACACTACGCGTATGGGATGTCGAGCAAGGGACACAGGTGACTGTTGTACAGGGCGCACCATTGTGGGGAACGCTGCTGTTTACACCAGATGGTACAGGCATTTACTCGACGCTTGACGCTGGCCTTGTGATAGTTGATGTTGACGCCGGCACGGCTGAAATTGGCAGCCTGCCCGCAGGTGGAAATGCTTACTTCCTCTATAGCCCGGATGAGCAAACGGCTGCGGTGATTCGCAGTGAAGGCACTGTCGAAATTGTCGACGCGGCTAGCGGCCAATCCTTACGCAGCTTTGGCGAACCCGGTGAGGTGTTTGTGCGACAGTTTGCTTACAGCCCTGATGGTCAATTGCTTGTGCTAGGGACTACGGCAGGTACTGTGACGCTGTGGGACGTTGAGCGCGGCGAGCAGCAAGCGGTTATTGATGGTGATGGGCTGGTGATGGGGCTGGTATTCAGTGCGGATGGCTCTAAACTGGCAATCGTACGTAATGCGCGCCAGTTAAACAGCCTCTGGCTCTATGATGTCGCTGGAGACGCACAAACGCCGTTAGTGGTCTACGATATTCCGCTGGTGGGTCCCGCTTTTGGACCAGATGCGCAGGAGCTAGTGGTTGGTTCCGATGATGGTCGGGTGCTGCTGCTAACACTCGAAGATTAGTTGATGGTGGGGACACGGTCTCAACCGTGTCCCTATTTTTGTATCAATTGACGAGCAAGTTCTCTTCGGTTTCCTTGTCGATCAGCGCACCGCGCAGCTCCATGATCTGATCGCGCAGGACTGCGGCTTTCTCAAATTCAAGCGCCTGCGCTGAGGCTTTCATCTCTTTCTCGAGTTCCTTGATCATCCGCTGCATTTCATCCCGTGGCAGGCTGTTGAGCGACACACCTTCGCCCACTACTTCAGCTTTTTGCTCCTCGTGGATCATCGAGCGTACCCGGTCGGTCAGGTCACGCACCTGCTTGACAATGGCAGTCGGCTCGATACCGTGTTCCTCATTGTAGTCCGCCTGGACACTACGGCGGCGGTTCGTTTCATCAATTGCACGCCGCATTGAGTCTGTC
>JAIOHN010001030.1 GCA_019912985.1 Anaerolineae bacterium
CAGTTACGAGCTGAGCGGTACGACTCGCTGGCGAAGCTGGAAACAGTGCGGGCAAGCCGAGCGAAATTATTGGTTGAGATCGAGGATTATCGCGCCGAGCTTGAAGAAGCCCATGCGATGCAGGCCAATCTGCGCCAGGAACAGCAGAAACTGGCTGATGAGCAGAGTAATTTACAAAGCCGCGTCGAACGGCTGACTGCCGAGAATAAAGCCCTGGGAAACGAGCGTGACCAACTCTATGCCCGGATTGAGGGCGACCGTGATCGTTTGCAGCAGTTGGGGCATGATGGTGTTGGTTCGCTGACCTCCATTATCGAAGATGTGACGGAAGATCGTAATCGGCTTGAACGTGATCTGAATGAGGTGCGCACCGCGCTGGCCGCCGCGCAAAACCGGATTGAGATGCTGCAACTTCAGTTGAATGCGCGCCAGCCTTCGACGGCCTCTATGCCGGACGACCGCGAGATGCTCTTCAGTATGCTGCAACAACTGCGTACTCCTCTCACTTCCATCGTGGGTTATGTCGATCTGCTGCTGTCGGAGTCGGCAGGTATCCTGGGGGAGATGCAGCACAAGTTTTTGCAGCGTGTGGACGCCAACGTAAATAAGCTTATCACGACGCTGGACGAGCTGACGCGTATGACCGCATTGGATAACGGCCAACTGGCGCTGATGCCGAAACCGGTGGACGTGATCGCTTTGATTGAAGACGCCATCACCCGTGCAGGCGATCATTTCCGCGAAAAAGGGCTGGCCGTTCATCTGAATCTGGAAGAGGACCTGCCCTGGCTTTCTGCTGATGAAGATGCGTTGAATCAGGTGATTGATCAACTGCTCACAAACGCCTATCAGGCTTCTCCAACGAACAGCGACGTGTTTATCACGGCGCGGCGTCAGCCGACTAACCTCTCGCAAAACAGCACTCAAGAGGCCATAGACAGCCTGTTCATCTCTGTCGAAGATCGTGGTGGTGGGATTGCCCCGGATGACCAGATGCGTGTGTTCAGCCGCAAGTATCGCGCCGATAACCCGGCGATTGCGGGGTTAGGCGATGTTGGTGTAGGTCTGGCGTTGGCAAAAGCCCTGGTTGAGGCGCACGGCGGCGCGTTGTGGTTAGAATCAACAGAAGGTGTGGGCAGTGCATTTAATTTCGTGCTTCCGATTGAAGCGACACTTGAGGTTGAAAGTTAGTTGATGCAGCGCGATATTGGCAGTGAAGTAATTGTCGCAATTGTTGCCGTTGGCGCGCTGGTTTTCGCCTTTGCGTTTGGCACGATCATTACGCTCTCCGGCAGCACAGGTAACGCGCCAACACCCGTCAGTACCAGTACGACTGAGAGCATCGCGCAGGCTCCCAGTGACACACCGTCGCCCACCACAGCGCGCACGGCGACAGTGGAAGCAGCGACGGACACACGCGTGCCAACCTCAACTGCGACCGATGCACCAACGGCCACCGAAGCACCAGTTACGGAGGTTTCCACGGAGACTGAGACCCCGACAGTCACATTGACGGATGTCTCAACGGCGATACCCACGACGGTTGCGCCAACGCCCACTTCCACGATGACTGCGACTGACGAACCTACTAGCATCGCACTAGCTCTGAATACCCCGCTTGCAACACAGGTTTGTAT
>JAIOHN010000104.1 GCA_019912985.1 Anaerolineae bacterium
GCCAGCCTCACCGACCATCACAGCCCCGGCTGCGCCCATGGTTAAGACCACCAGGTTGCCAATCCGCGTCTGCAACATCGCGCCAGCCTGAGCGGCTTCTGCGGGTGTAGTCACAGGCGTATCAAGCAGCGCGGCGGCTTCCTCATCGTTGATTTTGAGGTGTATGCCGGGAACCGTCACCGCAGCCGCCAGCGCCGCCCCGCTCATATCGACCCAGATGCTTTTGCCGGTCTGCCTCAGCTTGCTCAAGAGGCTGACCAGCGCTTCCAAAGGAGAACCGGGCGGCACGCTGCCGGAAATGCAAATCGTGCTCACCGCCTCAGCAGCGGCCAGCACATCCGCTGCCAGCCGCTGCCAGTCAGCCCCGGTCACCTGCATCCCGGCTTCATTGACCACCAGATTATCGCCCGTGTTTGGGTCCACAATGATGACGCAGGTACGCGACTCGCCGCTATCGAGCATCGTCCAGCGGCTTTGCAAGCCCTCCTGCCGCAGCTTATCCGCGATAAATCGCCCGACGTGACCTGCCAGAAAGCCGCCACATAACGGTTCGCCGCCCAGCACCTGCACCGCCCGCGCCACGTTGATTCCCTTGCCACCGGCAGCGGCCAGCGCACGCTGTGGCCGAAAAACCCCACCTGCGGTGTATCCAGGCACCACTAGCGTGCGATCCACCGCCGCATTAGGTGTGATGCACAGGATCATCGGCGCAGCACAACCCGTTCAGCGTTGCGGAAATAGATTTTTTCCAGCATGTCATCCGGCAGATATAACCCGTAAATCTGCCAGCGTCCCTGCCGTGGAATTTCTGAAAGGCCATAGTTGAAATATTCGTCGTCGGTTTCGAGAAAACGATAGTAACGGCGATAGCCTTCCAGGTTGGGGCCAAGATCAGTGCCGAACAGGATGCGATCCGCATATTTGAGGAAGAAGCGCCGCGTACTGTAGGGCTTACGCCCCAGCTCACCAACCCGCTCACTGAAATCCACATAATAATTAGGGCAGGCATCCAGCATCTGGCCGACCCACCCCAGATTTTCCGCATAGCAGCCCATGTGCGCGCCGATAAAGGTGGTGTTGGCATGGCGCTTCACCAGGCTAGCAAAATCTTCCATGATCTTCATAAACGGCGGGAATGGCGGGCTGGGAAACTGCCAGTCGGGATGGTTGTGCAGTTCTTCGTAGCGTTCATTAAAGCGGTCTACCGGGTCAAAGAAAGCGACGGGATCCGCCACATGGACCATCACCGGCAGATTCAACTCCCCTACCGCCGCCCATAGCGGGTCCAGCCGGGGATCATCGACAGCCACCAGGGTGTCATGCTGGTCACGTACCGTCAGCCCAAACGGCTTCCAGATTTTTAGCCCTTCCGCGCCACGCTTCACCTGCTCACGAAAGCGCGCTGCTGCCCATTCGCCAAACTTATCGCCGTACTCCGGCCATTTTGACCAATCCGCTCCGCCAAAGATACGAAAACGCTCCGGCGCAGCAGCCTTGAAGTAATCCAGATGCTGGTTGAGAATGTCCTCGCCCCACCCCCCATCCAGATCCACGTAAACGCGCACCTGGGCAGCATCCAGCAAGTCAATCAATTGGGAAATGGGTTTCTTATCCCATCCACCGCCAAAGGGTTCCGCCAGGTGATTATGGGCATCAATCACCGGGTAACGCGGTGTCTCTATGCGTGTTTCATCCACCACCAGCACAGGTCGTGGCTGAAAATCCACCAGTTTTAAACTGTCTGCCATTGTTCTTCCTTAAGCGTAATGCTCGAACCAGTCTTCGCTGGAAGGAGTCGGCTCGAAGTAATCCGTCCAGGATTTGCCATTTTCTTCAACAATCTGCCGCAGCTTAGCCAGGCGCTTGGCCGCCACATCCTGCAAGAAGGTCTGACGACCAGCCGCATCCATGGCAATACATTCCTTCCAGATAGCCCGCCCACCGAGGATGCCGCTGGCACCCGCCTCGCAGGCCACCTGCACCTGCTGCTCAAACGTCTCAAAATCCACCCCCGCACTCAGGAGCGCCCACGGCAGCACCGAGATTTCGCTGATCGCCTCGCAGGCCGCGCGCCAGTGATTTTTATCGCTGTCAAAAGCGGCATCCACCGGGAACTCGACCTTGAGCACATCCATGCCCAATGGGCTAAAGCGGCGCACAGTTTCGCGCACGATGGTTGGCAGTTGTTCGGCAAAGGCAGCGCTTTTCCTGGGAACAGCCGGGTCAAGGCTGTAGCAGATTGGCTCAACAAACAGCGGCAGATCGTGCGTTTTGCAATCCACAGCGACCTGTCGAATGGTTTCCTCGATCTCCTCAGCGACTTCGCCCGAATCGGGATGGTAATAAGCCAATAACTTCACTGCCGATGCGCCCACCCGTTTAATCTTGCCGACATCCCAGTAATCCATAAAATCAATGCGCCGGGCAGTGGCTTCACCGCTGTAACCGGTCTTTTCCACGGCCATCAGCAAGCCGCTGCTGCCAGCCATGTTCTGCGCCGATTTCAGGCCATAAATCGGGTCCAGCAGCACCGCCGTGGCATAAGGCGATAGCGCCTCTACCACTTCATTCTTGATGTCCACCGCATCATCATAACTGGCGTCATCCGGCAGCATTTTGACATAGCTGCCGCGCTGGTCAAATGCCAGAATTGCAAAGGTATGGTTGGGCGTGCTGGTCGTCGCCAGTCCCCGCCATTTACCGGGTGAAAGGGTCGTCATGATTGGTTCTCCTGTGTGAATCCAAATTGCTCGCGAATAAGGGCAGCACGTGGCGCACCGGTCGCCCCGCCGATCTGTGTGACAGCCTGCGCACCACAGGCCGCCGCGAAACGCAGTGCATCTTCAACAGTTGCCTTCTCGACGCAGGCTGCGTATAAAAATCCAGCGTTAAAGGCATCGCCCGCGCCGGTCGTATCCACCACATCTACTGGAAAGGCGGCTGCCGAGCCACGCTCACCACGACCATCATAAGCGGTCGCGCCTCTGGCTCCTTGCTTGACGATCAGCAAGCCGTGAACCTGCTGCGCCAGTGCGGTTAAGCGGTCATTTCCAGCGCTTAATGCCTGTACTTCTTCTTCATTGGGGAAAAAGTAATCCGTTTTTGCCAGTGTGGGCCGCAGCAGCGCGTTCTCGCCCCACTGCTCGATGGGGTCCCAGCCGACATCCAGCGAGGTTGTTGCCCCCTGTTCCTGGGCCATTGCCAGCAGCTGCGGCAGCCGCGGTTGCAAGGCGGTTTGCAGGAAAAACGAGCCAACATGCACATGCTGGTAACGCGCCAGGAATTCCGGCGTCAAGCCTGCGCCATCAAAGCTGGCAATCGTGCCAGGGTATGTGAGCAGCGCCCGGTCGTGACTGTAGGTGAGCGCAATAGTCACCCCTGTGGGCGTATCCAGCGTGCGGATAAAGCCTGTCTCCACCCCGAAACTCGCCAGTTCACGGGTCACAAAGCGGCCAAAATCATCATCGCCCACCGCGCCGAAAAAATCGACTGGCGCGCCCAATGCCGCCAGGCGTGCGGCGGTGATGGCCGATGAGCCGCCCAACACCATGTGAAATGCATCGCCGACCAGTTCGCGTCCTAAAATTGGCAGAGAGGGCAATCCCGCCAGTATCAAGTCTGCGTTGACCTCGCCAACGACCAGTATCCGTTTTTCCATCAGGTCTCTCTATTGTGGCAGTGTCTCAAACACCGCGATTACCCGACTATGATAGCGTCCCCCGATTGCATGTCAACCAAAACGGTGCTATGTTAGAGGCGACTTCGCTTTTCCCCACCACAGGCACGGAGTTCAACATGCCTCACACAGTCACAGAAACTGAAATCGCCAGCCAGGTTGATGCCTGGAAAGACGCCCTGCAAAGCGTCATCGCCCAGGAAGCAGCGATCACCCGCTTCTGGAATGACGGCGGCTTTGATTACATCATCTGCACCGGCTGCGGTTCTACTCATTACCTGGCGCAGACTGCCGCGCAGTGCATCCAGGAAGAAACAGGAATCTCCGCCCGGGGGGTGCCAGCCTCTGAGCTGCTTTTTCACCCCAGTGTCTACCTGCCCGGCAAACGTCCGCTCTTGGTCACGATTTCACGCTCCGGCTCAACCACCGAAACGGTTCAGGCTGCCAAAGCCTTTCGTGAGCGCTTTGGTTCGGGTGTCATCGTCATTTCCTGCTACGCGGATAAGCCGCTGAACGAACTGGCCGATCTCTCCCTGGTCGCGGAGGCCGGGCAGGAAATCAGCGTGGCGCAAACCCGCTCCTTTTCCGCGATGCTGCTGATGGCCCAGGGATTGGCGCGCATCGCCGCAGGCAAGCCGCTGCAATCGGACTTACTCGATAGCATGAGCGCCCAGTTTGTCGAATTCGCCAGGACCTTCGCCACGCCTTATGCCGACCCGGCAAAATTCCAGCAGTATTTCTACCTGGGCAGCGGTCCGCGCTATGGCCTCGCAGCGGAAGCCATGCTCAAGATGAAAGAAATGTCGCTGACCTACGCCGAAGCCTATCACCCGATGGAATTCCGTCACGGCCCGATGTCGATGGTGGATGAGCAAACGGTCGTTGTAGGGCTGCTCGGTCAGGAAGCCTACGCCGCAGAGCGCGCCGTGCTCAATGACATGGCGGCACTGGGTGCAACCACGCTGTGTCTGGCTGACCAACCCGGCGCGGACTTTTCGCTGGCCGATTATCCGTCGCTGCTGGTCTGTTATCTACCGCTGCTGCAATGGATGGCTTACCTGCGGGCCGAAAACAAAGGCTTAAATCCCGATCAGCCGCGCAACCTGGGTCAGGTCGTTTACTTGCAGGCGGATTCGCTCAATAATCCTGAGTAGTTGTCCTGGCAGGGATGGCACATCATGAGTTCAAACCCGCTTAATCTGGCGTTTCGCTTCTTCCTGGAACTGGCAGGGCTGGCGGCAATCGGGTACTGGGGATGGAACACCCATGAAGACATCGCCCAACCGCTGTGGACAATAGGGCTTATCCTGGTGGCAGCCGTAGTCTGGGGGACGTTCCGCGTGCCGGACGACCCCGGTAAGGCACCCGTCGTGGTGCCAGGATGGCTGCGGCTGTTGATTGAAATCGTTTATTTTGGCGGTGCAGTCGTGCTGCTGAATGCTGCCGGACAGCCCAATACCGCGCTGATCCTGGGTATCGCGGTGCTGGTGCATTACGCGCTGTCCTATGATCGCATCCGCTGGCTGCTCACCGAACGCTGAACATGCTCGGAATGCCTATACTTGAAACGAAATTCAAACGCGGAAAACGTGAGAATACATGCACAGAAGCTGTTTTCGGGTAATAATTGAAATATGCATGAGACATCCGCGATTATCGAACGTGTAAAAGGCGTCGGCCATAAAATCCAGCATGTGGAACTGGCTGTTCATCCACTCCTGGCCGATATGAAAGCAGGCCAGTCTATCCTGGTTAGGCTGAACAAAAGCTGGGATCCCTATCTGCGCGAGCAGTGGTGGCCTGTGAAATTCGCCCCTGGCAAAATCACGGTCGAACGTCCGCGCGAGATTCACTACGAACCCGGCAGTGAGATTTCCGTATTTGGCCCGATCGGCGATTGGTATCGCTTCCGGCGAACGCTGCGGCATGTGCTGCTGCTGGCCTACGACACACCGCCGACCCCACTGCTGTCGATGATTCCGATGCTGCTGGCGAACCAGACCAGCGTGACTCTCGTGCTCAACGGAAGTGCCATTACCTATGACACCCGCCATCTTTCGCCAGAAGTCGAGGTGGTGCATGGAGATGCAGACCTCAACTGGCCGAACCGGGTGATGATGCTTGGGCTGGCCGACCAGGTATTCGCTGTCGTGCGCCCGGACGATGAAATTCTACGCTTTGCCAAAATCTGGCAGGTCTTTGAAGCCTCGCGCGCGGAAATCCCACGGAATTACCTGTTTGGCGTGTTCAACCCGGTGCTGCCCTGTGGCGCAGGGGCCTGCCAGGCATGTATGATCCGACTTAAGCAAGGTGTGGCGCTGACCTGTATGGATGGGCCAGCCATAGATCTCTCACAGGTGATGCTATGATGATTCGATCTGTTGTGTGTTTTTTCGCACATCCCGATGATGAAACCGTCATGGCAGGCGGCATCATCGCCCTGCTCACACGCCAGGGGATTCCGGTGCATATCGTGTGCGCCACCCGTGGCGAAGGCGGCGAATTGGGCGAGCCGCCGGTCGTGCCACGCCGCGACATGCTTGGCGCAGCCCGTGAGGTCGAAATGCGCAACGCAGCCCGTGCACTCGGGGCGACGGTCGAATTCCTGAATTATGTCGATCCAACCATCGGGTTGGATGATGTCCCCTATCCTTTCCAGGCCGATTTCAACACACTGGCAAGGCAGTTCGCACAGATCGCGCGGCGGCGGCAGGCCAATATCATCCTGACCCATGGCGCAGATGGTGAATACGGTCACCCAGCGCACAAGCTCGTTCACCGTGCGGTGGTCTACGGCGTCCAGCAAATGCTGCCGCATGTGCTGACTTATACGGTGGCCGCCAGCGTACCACATGTCGAAGATTTACTGTGGAATCAAAGTGAAATCGCCGATCTGGCGCTGGATGTACGCCCCTGGGGCAGCGTCAAAATCGCAGCGATGGAATGCCATGCCTCCCAGCACGCGCTGTTCAAACGACGCCAGCGGCTGAAAACCCTGCGCGAAGCATTGGGATTGGTCGAGTCAGTACGGCGGCGCTGGCCGCAAACGCATGGCGAAGCACCACGCGACGATTTCGCCGCCCTGCTGCGAACAGTCGGCGCGTGGGAACCGCGCTAACGGCGCAAAAGAAAAGCACAAAGGGAAATCAATGGCTGTTGAAATCACACGCCCCGGCAAAAGTTCGCTGATTGTGGATACACCGGTTATGCCTGCTGCCGGGACGTTTGGTTTTGGCGATGTCTATCGCAATCAGGTGGACATCGAAAAACTGGGCGCGCTCGTCACCAACCCGGTCACTTATCGCCCGTGGCATCCTGCCAGCGGCACCCGTGTAATTCCGATGGATGGTGGCGCGCTGGTCCACACCGGCCTGCCCAATATGGGCATCAGCAAGACATTGGCGAAGTATCGTACCGCGCTCGATAAACTGCCGCTGCCGGTGATTCTGCATCTGGTCGCCACCACGGTCGAAGATGTGGCGAGCTGCGCCAGCCGCATTGATGCGGAATATGCCATTGACGCCATCGAGCTTGGTCTGAATGACGATGTGACTTACGAGGATGCGATCAGTTTTACGCGAACCGCTGTGCAGCAGGTAGAAAAGCCGGTACTGGTACGGCTGCCGCTGCAAAGCGCTTACGAGATCGCAGAAGCAGTGGCAGATGCCGGTGCCGGGGCGCTGGTGGTTTCAGCACCGCCGCGTGGCACAGCCCGTGATCCTTACTCGGGGCGGCTGCTTTCTGGCCGCATTTATGGGCCACTGGTCAAGCCGATGGTGCTGCGCATCGTCGGCCAGCTTGCCAGCTTCATCAAGGTGCCGATCATCGGCGCCGGCGGCATCCATTCCGCGCAGGACGCCCGTGATTATATCGACGCGGGCGCGGTCGCCGTGCAGGTGGACTCGCTGACATGGATTGACCCGCACATGCTGGAGATTATCGCGCGTGATCTGGGCGGGTTGGTCGTCACCCGCGAACTGGGTGCCTTCCCCGACGAGTGGTTCCCTGGCATGGGAGAAACCACCCGTCAACGCCGCCAGAAAAAGGAGTCTGAGGAATAGTCCTGACTCGCTGACCGTGATAGAATATGATGTCATTCACGAACAGCGGTATAAAAAGCAATGAATTCGGAACCTTCAGCCTTGGCAAAACTTATCTGGATGGACCCTCGCAGCGGTGACAACAAGGAATACGTGCTGACCGACGGCGCGACAGCGACTATCGGCCGGTTGGAAACCAACGACATTTGGAT
>JAIOHN010000105.1 GCA_019912985.1 Anaerolineae bacterium
GCAGCGGCAGCAATCACGTGCTGGTACCCAGTATCTTCGCTGCCCAATTGATGCGCTGCCCAATAAAGGAAGCGCCGCTGTAACGCCGGGTGCAGCACCCGAAACTTAGCTCGTTCGATGAGGATGCGCGGTGGATTGAGCGTAACAAAGTCTGCAATTACCTGATTAAGCTGCTGCTGGATATAATCGCCCTCAACAGAGGCAATATCCGCCAGTTGTAACAGGGCCTTATCCACGTTGGGGTTCAGCTTACGTAAATGGGGTAAGGTCTGCCAGCGGAGATAATTTCGTGTGTAGGTGGTGTCCTCATTCGTGGCATCCTGTCGCGCAGCAAGCTGGTGTTGGTGGCAGTAGGTTTCGATTTCCTCGCGTGGCGCGCGCAGGAATGGGCGCAGCAGTTTGAGAGTGGGATCGTCCGGTAAGGGCATCACGACTCGCATCCCGCTGAGACCCTGAAGGCCGCTGCCACGTACTAAGTGCATAAGGATTGTCTCGATCTGATCGTCGGCGTGATGGGCGACAGCCACGTAACTGGCGTTTTGCTGGTGCGCAATCTGAGCCAGAAATCGATAACGCGCGCTGCGAGCCGCTGCTTCGATCCCGATCTGCTGCTGGCGAGCAAGCGATGGGACATCAACCTGGCCGCTGCTGACCGGGATATTCCAGGCGTGGCAGGTTTCGATCACGAATCGCACATCATCCGCGCCAGCCGCCCCGCGTAAGCTGTGATCAAGGGTCGCCGCATGAAGCTGGCAGCCAAGGCGCGGCGCAAGCTGGTGCAGGATGTGTAAAAGGGCCAGCGAGTCTGCGCCACCCGATACACCCACCACTAAAACTGTGCTGGAAAGGCTGATCTTTTGGCGTTTGATGAGCTGATATGTATTTTCTAACAGAGACATTACCCGGTATCCTTATGTTGTACGATTTTATCGTGGGATGGTTGATCGGCGAAACTGTCGCCGTTTGTATTCCCATTGGAGCATGTTATAATGCCGCGCTGTTCAGTGCCGTTTAGGAGACACCAGTGCTAAGCCCACTTGATTATTTTCTTGGCTTATTTTCCCTGGATATTGGGATTGACCTCGGCACAGCGAACACACTGGTCAGTGTGCGAGGTAAGGGGATAGTTATCAATGAGCCATCCTTCGTCGCCATCGAGAAAAAGACCCGCCGCCCGATAGAAGTCGGCGCGCGCGCCAAAGAGATGTGGAGCAAAAATCCCAAGGACATCATGGTAGTGCGTCCGTTACGGGATGGTGTCATCAGCGAATTTGAAGTGACTGAGGCGATGCTCCACCACCTCATTGCCAAAGCACATGAACAATCATGGGTGCCGATCCCTCGTCCGCGTGTGGTGGTTGGTATTCCCAGTGGTGTGACAGAAGTCGAAAAACGCGCGGTGTTTGATGCGGCCATCAGTGCCGGGGCGCGTGAGGCTTACCTGATTGAGGAGCCGGTCGCGGCGGCTATTGGTGCCGGGCTGCCGGTGCAGGAAACGCGCGGCAGCATGATTATCGACATCGGCGGCGGTACCACTGAAGTCGCGCTGTTTTCATTGGGCGGCATTGTCATCAGCCGGTCTATCCGCGTCGCTGGTGATGAGATGGACGAGGACATCGTCCAGTATATGCGCACCAAACACAACCTGCTGATTGGTGAACCCACGGCGGAAAAGGTCAAAATTGAGATTGGTTCGGCTTATGCGCTCCCACAGGAGCGCGTGTCGACTGTCAAAGGTCGTAATCTGGTGACCGGGCTGCCTTCGTCGGTTGAAGTGAGTTCGATTGAAATCCGCGAGGCGATTTCCGGCTCGGTCGATATTCTGATTGATACCGTCAAGGACGCGCTGGATGATACCCCGCCGGAATTAATCGCTGACCTGATGGAAAGTGGTATCTGTATGGCCGGTGGTGGCAGCCAGCTCAAAGGGCTGCCGGAACGCATGGCGGAGGAAGTCAATATCCGTGTGTGGCTGGCCGAGGATGCGATGACCTGTGTGGCACGTGGTGCAGGCCGTGTGCTGGAAGATTACAACAACTTGCGGCGGCTGCTGGTCGGCCTGGAACGTGGCAGCACCCAACATTAAACCAGTCAGCCCGGTCGCCTGGCCGGGCTTTTTATTTTACTCAGTTGTCGCAGTCATTCGTCGTAGGCGATCCGCCATTACCCGCATCACCTTAAGCGCGAATGTCGGCGTTTCATGAACCATAAACATGAAACGCTCCTCATCAATTGGGACCACTTTGCAATCCGTCGCCGCGATTACCTCTGCGCTGCGCGGTGAATCGTCGACCAGACTCATCTCTCCGAATATATCACCTGCACTCAATGTATCGAGCACGCGGCCTTTATAAAGGATTTTGACCTCACCCTCCTGAACGACATAGGCCGTGTGGCCCACATCGCCTTCGTGCAGGATCGTTTCACCTTCTTGAAAGCTCAATGCGTTGGATGCGTTCTTGAAGTGATCAATTTTCTTGGATGTCATGTTCTTTCCCCCATGCACAATACCCCTTCTCAGTATGGAGCTTTCAACTAAGTTTCAGTTAAATTTTGTTTAAATCGGTATGAAGTAGCCAAAACAACAGATTACGTTACAATAAGAACAGATGATCTATTGATGGAGTGCAAAAACGATGACGAAGTCAGAAACAGGTTTTGCAGAGATTAACGGCGCAAAGATTTACTATGAAGTGGCAGGGGAAGGCCAGCCTTTTCTGATGGTTCATGCTGGCATTGCCAGTAAGTCAATGTGGGATGACCAGTTTGACTTTTTCGCACAGAAATATAAGGTCGTGCGCTACGACATGCGCGGCTTCGGCCAGAGTCCTCCCATTGCCGATGAGTACCAGCGCCATGAGGACATTCGCGCACTGCTGGATTTCCTCGAAATTGATCACGCTTATCTGATGGGCTGCTCGATGGGTGGTGGGGGGTGTATGAACTTCGCACTGGAGTATCCGGATAGGGCTGACGCGCTGATCATGGTTGGCTCGGGACCGAGTGGCTTCTCCTATGATGATTGGTCGCCATCACCCTTAGACGAGGCAATGGATGCTGCCTATGAGAAGGGCGATCTAGAGCAAGTGAATGAGATCGCCATGCGAATCTTTGTCGATGGCACAGGGCGGACACCCGATCAGGTCAACCCGGCGCTGCGAAAGAAAGTCTACGATATGAACATGATCGCGCTGCAAAACGAAAAGCTGCTGGGCAAGGATGTCCCGCTGTCACCTCCTGCCGCTGAACGTATTGGCGAACTGGATTTGCCCGTGCTCATCGTCATCGGTGATCTGGATGAAGACTATATTTCAAGGGCTGCCAATTTCATGGTGGATAACATCCCCGGCGCACGCAAAATCGTGATGTCTGGCACAGCACATTTACCGAACACGGAATTTCCTGAAGCATTCAACGCTCATGTGCAGGCGTTTCTCGACAACCTCTAAGCAGTAACCGCAGGATTAGCGCCCAAAGTACTCCTTTGCCATCACGACAGCCTGTAAACGCTGGACCTGACGGTAGAGGAGTGCTTTTGTTATAATGGCGTTCTTGCCTTTAGGTTATAGACGAAGGCTGGAACATGCGTCGTTGGCGTTCCAATCGTTTACTCTTTCTGGCGGTAAGCCTCTTTTTCTGCATGGGTTTAATGCTCGTCAGCCAGACCGGTATCCTCGCACCGGTCGAGGGGCTGGTGGCTGTGCCGCTCAATGCGGTCGCTGGCATGTTTACCAACATTGCCCTGACGGTGACCACGGGCGTTAGTGATCTGGCTGAGCTTCAGCGTGCGCAAGCGCGGATCGCAGAGTTGGAAGAATCGCTGGCACAATTTCAGTCTGAGATTGTGGAACTGCGCGAGATCGAAAGTGACTACAACCGGCTGGCGGAACTGCTGGATTACACCACCACAGCGACCAATCAGGAATTTGTGGCGGCGGATGTGATCGGCAGTGATACCAGCGAACTGCGCCGTACTATCGTCATCAACCGTGGTGCGCGAGATGGTTTGCGTGAAGGGATGCCGGTGGTCACAGCGGAAGGGCTGGTCGGGCGCATTCTCGATGTCAGCGCTAATGCTTCACGTGTGCTGCTGATTACGGACCGCGAGAGTAATGTCAGCGCCCGGCTGCAATCCACGCGGGTTGAAGGCACGGTGCAGGGCCAGTTATCCGGCAATCTGCTGATGTCCTTAATCCCGCTCGGACAGCCGATTACCGTGGGCGATGTCGTCATTACCTCTGGTCTGGGTGGGAATTTCCCGGCAGACCTGGTGATCGGCGTGGTGACCAGTTCCCGCCAGTTTGAATTCGAGCTGTATCAGGAAGCCCAGGTGACGAGCCTCATCAACTTCGATACGCTGGAATTCGTGCTGGTCATGACCAGCTTTGAGCCGGTTGATCTCTCCGTTTTTGAATCTGAAACCGAAGCGCAATGAGTCGCACATTAAGCCTGCCGATTCTGGTGCTGATGGTGGCGCTGCAATCTGGTGTTGTGCCGCAGATACGCTTCTCCGGTGGTGTACCTGATCTGGTGCTGCTGGCGGTGCTGGCATGGAGTGTCCATTCCAGGCTGGAGGACAGTGTGACCTGGGCGCTGGTGGGCGGCATTTTACATGATTTGCTTTCAGCCACCCCCACTGGTTTATCGGCAATTGGGCTGGTGCTGGTGGTGTTTTTCGTCAGTCTGCTGACGGAGCAGGTTTACCGGGTGGGGCTGGTCTTGATGACGGGATTGGTCGTGGTCAGCACCGCGATTGTACAGTTTACCAGCTACTTATTGTTGTGGCTGACCGGGGTGCCGGTGAATCTCATCGTTGATTTTAGCTATGTGATCTTCCCCAGTTTGATCTATAATCTGGTGTTTATCTGGCCGATTTATTGGTTTTTGCGCATTATACAGCGCCGTTACACGTTGGATCGTCGTTTTTTTCAGGATTAGTTTGGGAGTATCGGTATGCAGCGTTTGATACCCTTTCAGGGTTGGCGACTGACATTTTTTCAAGGAGTGATTTTCGCCGTTTTCGTGCTGTTTTCCTTCCGCATGTATGATCTCCAGGTTGTGCAGAATGAGGATTGGCAGTTAGCTGCCGATGACAACCGCTTAAGCGAATTACCGATCGCCGCGCCGCGCGGTGTGATTTTCGACCGTAATGGACAAACGCTAGCCGGGAATGTACCGGCCTATAATGTGACCATTGTGCCAGCCGCTTTACCCGATAATCAGGAAGAAGTGCTGGATATTTTTAATCGCCTGTCGGCGCTGGTTAACGTGCCACCCACAGCGGCGCTGGCGGCTGAACGTGGGGTGCGCAGTATCGAAGAACTGGTTGACGAAGGCAATCGTATCGCCCCGTTCCGTGAAGTGACCGTGGCGGAAGACGTGGACCTGCATGTCGCCATGCAAATCCTGGAAGAACAGGTTACGCTGCCGGGGGTGGCGATTGTGCCAATCGGTGTGCGCCAGTATCCGACCGGCACGCTGACAGCGCAGGTTGTGGGTTACATGGGGCCGATTGGCCCGGAAGAAGCCGAGGCGCTGCGCGAACTGGGCTACAACCCCGCTTATGACCGTATTGGTTATTCGGGCGTGGAATTCTCGTTAGAAGAAATTTTGAGCGGTCAGCGTGGGCGCGAACTGCGCGAGGTTGATGTGGCGGGCGAGGTGGTGAACCGCATCAGCGTTGAACCGGCAGTGCCGGGGCAAAGTGTCCAGCTGACGATTGATACGGAGCTACAGGAAGCGGCGCAAAAGGCGCTGGAAGATCGCATTACCTTCATTAACACGACAGAAAACCGGATTCGTACGCAATCTGGTGTGGTCATCGCCCTGGACCCTCGCAATGGGCAGGTGCTATCACTGGTAAGCTGGCCGAGTTATGACAACAGCCGTTTCGCTCGTAACATCGACTACCAGTATTATCTTGAAGTGTTCAACAATACGCAGACCCCACTGGTCAATCACGCCATCAGCTCACTGTATCCGCCGGGATCGGTGTGGAAAGTGGTGAGCGCGTTGGGGGTTCTCGAAGAGGGTGTGATCGCGCCGGAAACCAAGTTGTTCGATCCGGGCAACCTGGTGCTGCCCAACCGTTATGCCCCCAATGACGAAGCTGCCGCACAGAACTTTGTGTGCTGGAAACGTGATGGGCATGGCGCGGTGGATATGATCGCGGGGATTGCCCAGAGCTGCGACGTGTACTTTTATCAGGTCGGTGGCGGAAATCCGGATATTTCGCAGCAGGTGCTGCGAACTGGCGGGTTAGGTCCTACTGATCTTTTCCGCTGGGCGACGGCGATGGGAATTGGCTCGGAACTGGGTGTCGAACTGCCCAGTGAGCAGGCCGGGCGAATGCCCGATCCTGACTGGAAGCGTCGTATTTATGGCGAAAACTGGTCTACGGGGGATACCTATAACGCGGCTTTTGGTCAGGGTTACCTGACAGTGACGCCGCTTCAGTTGGTTAGCGCGGTAGCATCCATTGTCAATGGCGGGACGTTGTATCAGCCGACCATTATCCAGAATCTGCTTGATGCAGAAGGCAACATTGTCCAACCATTCCAGTCGCATGTGATGCGCAATGTCAACATCAACCACCTCGATCCGAATGAGCCAATCAAGCTGTTGCAGATCGAAGATAT
Source organism: Anaerolineae bacterium (assembly GCA_019912985.1). GTDB lineage: Bacteria > Chloroflexota > Anaerolineae > Aggregatilineales > Phototrophicaceae > JAIOHN01. The sequence continues at coordinate 6,639 of JAIOHN010000105.1, forward strand.
GATTATGAAGGGTGAAGATAGCCTCGCCTGCACCTGCGAGCCGGATAGCCCCTTCTATAACCCGCTGCGCTGTGATCCGGATAATTATGTCAACACGGTGAATGTGGGACCGGACAAATATGCGCCAGACCTGCGCGAATACACGGTAGAAATCCCCTTTAATTACCAGTTCAACGGCAGTATCTGCGATGAAAATCGCTTTGACCCGGACTACCAGCCGCCTTTTGCAGGGGATCGTTTTATCGATATTGTGCGGCAGGGAATGCGGGCTGCGGTGACGATTGGCACGGCGCAACCCGCAAATCTGCCCTATGTGAATGTCGCTGGAAAAACAGGAACGGCGGAATACTGTGATGATGTGGCGCGGCCACTCGGACTCTGTATTCCCGGTTCGTGGCCTACGCATGCCTGGTTCACCGCCTTTGCTCCCTATGAAGACCCGGAGATTATTATCATCGGCTTTGTCTACAACGGCGGTGAGGGATCACTGGTCGCGCTGCCGGTGGTGGTCGAAACCATGGAAGCCTACTACCGCTTGAAAAATGAGCGTGAGGGTCTGCCTGCGCAAGTGGCGCAAACACCATAAGTGAGGGATGCTTGCTTACCAACCTGCTGAATCGCCGCATTCTTAAGTTCTGGGCTCCTGGTTTCATTGCTGGCGGCATCGCCTGGATTGCGTTTCTCACCCTTGGAGAAACTTCGGCCATCCGCGCTTCCGGTCTTGCGCTGGTGATTGTGGGCATGGCGTTGGCGCTGCGACGTTATGGCGCAGTGCTGTCGGTGATTGGTGGGTTGGCGCTGGCTTTTAGCCCGGCATTCTGGTCACAGACCGGTGGCACAGACAGCTTGAACGCCTTGATGACGGTGGTCGTGCTGGTGGCGGCAGGGCTGGCAGGGCTGGTGTTTATTCGCTTCAGCGAGCGCCTTTATCTGGGTTTGCTGGCTGGGTTTGTGATTTTCGCAGTGCTGTTCTGGAGCCAACTGGCACAGGTGGGCAGTTTGCGTATCAATACGCTGTCCACTGCCTGGCTGCTGCTGCTGCTGGTTGATGGCCTGTACATCACCAACCCACGCCCGGATGAACCCGCCGCGCAGTCTCTGCGACCCTATCATACGGTGGGTATCCTGGTGCTGTTTGCGGTCGGCGTGGTGAATGACCCGCTGTTCACCCTCCTGGCTCCGGCAGTTATTTTGACGCTGCTGCTGTCGAAAAACCGGGTTCCACGACTGTACTGGCTGATTCTGGGTGGGTTTATCGCGCTGGGTCTCTATGGCATTGTGGATGAGTATGTCCGCTCTACATGGTGGACTTATTCTGCCGCACAGGCGGAAGCGCTGAATATACGCGTCCCATTCGTGATGGCGGATGGCTGGCGCGAAGCATCACGCTGGCTGCGGCTGGTTAATCTGGTGAACCAACAGTTTACAGTGTTTGGGATGCTGCTTGGGGTATTGGGCCTGGCACGTTTATCCCGCTGGTATCCGCCTTTAGGCACAGTGAGCATGATCGCTTATGCGACTTACGCCTTGTTCGGGCTGGTATACTTTGGCAATAACAGTGCTGTACTGCTGCTGCCGCTATTGATGATACAGGTATTGTGGATGACCTATGCTGTTCATGCACTGCGTGATTGGCTGCGACATAGTGTGAGCCCGGGACATCAGGCTGTTGGCTGGTTCGCACCGGCAGTTTATGTGCTGCTGCCACTGGTGCTTCTGGGGCAGATTGCAGGCAGTCTGTAGCGCCGTTTGAAAAAAAATGTATAGTAAAAGTAATATGGTCTGGAAGTATTCATTTACCACGTTGAATTTCCAGTAGGAAATGTTATGCAGGACACCTTTGCGATAAAAGGGGTGAAAGATGGTTTGCTCATCACCCTGAACCCGGTGGAAGAGTGGAATCGGATGACTGCGAGTCTGGCGGCACATCTTGACGAGCAGAGCCGTTTTTTTGCCGGTGCGAGAATCATAGTGGATGTAGGCGAACGGCCTGTACCAAAGGCTGAACTGGCGTCGCTCAAGGCGCTGTTGGATCGTCGTGGTCTGGTATTATGGGCGGTGCTGAGCGAAAGCGTCACCACCATTGACGCAACGATCGCCCTGGACCTGCGCACCGATGCAGGTACGGCGGTGCCGCGCCCTGTAGATGAACAGCTTGACAGCTTTGATTCTGAAGAAAGCGGGGTTGAGGGCGTCATGATCCGCCGGACACTGCGTTCTGGCCGGACAGTTCACAGCACGGGACATGTCGTGATCTATGGCGATGTGAACCCGGGCGCAGAGGTAACTGCAGTGGGTGATATTGTGGTGTGGGGTCGGCTGCGGGGGAACGCTCATGCGGGCGTGCAGGGCGACGAAACAGCGGTGATCTGTGCGCTGGATATGATCCCCACCCAACTGCGCATTGCTGATTATATTGTGACTTCACCAGCAGAAAAGCGGTCTAAGCTCGGTCCGGAAGTGGCCCTGGTGCGTGACAATCAGATTATTGTTGAAACCTGGAAGTAGATGTGAAAGGGAATGGGAATGGGGGCTAGAGTTGTTACGGTCACGTCCGGTAAGGGGGGCGTGGGTAAAACGACCGCAACCGCAAACCTGGGTATCGCACTGGCCCGGATGGAAAAACGCGTGGTGATGATTGATGCCGATATTGGGCTTCGCAATCTGGATGTGGTCATGGGGTTGGAAAATCGCATCGTGTACGACCTGGTGGATGTCATCGAAGGCCGCTGCAAGCTGCGCCAGGCGATGATCAAGCACAAACAATTTCCCGAACTCTACCTGATTCCCGCGGCCCAGACCCGCGATAAGACCGCCGTCAGCCCGGTGGATATGATTCAACTGACCGATAAACTGCGGCCTGAAGTGGATTTCATCCTCATCGATTCGCCTGCCGGGATCGAACGCGGTTTCCGCAATGCGGTGGCCCCGGCGGATGATGTGCTGATTGTGACCAACCCGGAGGTATCCGCCGTGCGTGATGCCGACCGGATCATCGGCCTGCTGGAAGCTGCCAATAAGGGGCCAGGGCGCTTGATTCTCAACCGCGTCAAGCTGGAGATGGTCCGCAAAGGCGAAATGCTGTCCGCAGACGACGTCACGGATATTCTGTCCATCAAATTGATCGGCATTGTGCCCGAAGACGAATCAGTGGTCCCGGCATCGAACAGCGGTGTGCCGGTGACCTTGAACGAGAATTCACGCGCGGGTCAGGCATTCCGCAATATCGCCCGGCGTCTGAATGGGGAAAATGTCCCATTTATGCAACTCGATGAAAGTGGCAACTTCTTTCAACGATTGGCACGTCTGTTTGGGCAATCATAAGGGGGTAAGGTGCAATGGCAGGATTGTTTGACCGGATGCGTGGGCGCGGTTCACGCAGCAGTGCCCAGGAAGCCAAAGAGCGGTTGCAATTCATCCTGTTCCATGACCGCATCGATTTGCCACCGGAACAACTGGAGGCGATGAAGCGAGAGATCCTCGAAGTCATCTCCAAATATGTGGCGATTGAGCAGGATCGGGTGGATATTGCCTTACAGCAGCGCCAGCGGGACAGCCTGATCGTGGCCGAGATTCCGTTCTCGAAAACCAGCGAGGCGGACGCCGAACTCGTCGCGGAACTGCTTGAAAAACCGGAAACGCCGCTCGAAGAGGACGAGTAACCGGGCTTCTATTGCGCTGCACGCTCCAGTATAATGCCCATCCGATGATGGTCGAATGTAGCCCGTTCCTATGAATTACCCAATCTGGCGTCGTTTTGATTATGGGCTGTTTGGCGCGACGATTCTGCTTGTCATTTTTGGCATACTCATGATTGCCAGTGCCACCCAGGGCGCGATTGACCCCACCATTATCACCCGTGTTCCCGATCAAATCCGGTTTGCCGTGCTTGGCGTGGTCATCATGTTTGGCCTGGCGCTGATCGACTACCGCACGCTGGGCGGGCTGAGCACCTGGCTGTATGTGCTGATGATTATCCTGCTGGTGATGGTGTTCTTCTTCGGGGTCGAAGGCGACGCTGGCGCGCAGAGCTGGATCAACATCGGCATCCGCATCCAACCCTCCGAAGTGGCTAAAGTCTTGATCATCCTCACCCTGGGGCAGTACCTGGCCCGTAATTACGAGCGCATGGGGCAGTTCTCGACCCTCCTGATGTCGCTGGTGCATTTAGGCATCCCGGCAGTGCTGATCTTCATCCAGCCGGACCTGGGCATGACGACCGTGTTTGCAGCGGTCTGGTTTGCCATGATCTGGGGCGCGGGCCTGCGCCTGAAACACATCGTCCTGTTCGCGCTGGTGGCTTCGCTGGCGGGCAGCGTGATTCTGCTTCAGGCGTTTAAGGTCATCGATGGCCCGCTGGAAGATTACCAGATCAGCCGCATCACCACCTTTATTC
>JAIOHN010000106.1 GCA_019912985.1 Anaerolineae bacterium
GCTTGGGCTAGAGCCTGAAGTAGGCCGGTTGCCACTGCTATAGGAAGAACCGCTCGAACTTCCGGAGCAAGGGGACGGACGATTTGTGCCATAACTCGAACTGCCAGAACTTGACCCCCGGTAACTTGAACTGCCGGGTAAGTTTGATTGGCTTCCAAATCGACTCCCGCCCATCTCCCTCCGGTCCGATGAACTTGACTCGGACGTATCAGACGTATCAGAAGAAGACGATGAACCATAGCTAAATGGCCTCACAAGGCCGGAGCGTCGGTTGCCTAAGGACTCCTCATCATCGAGGTCAATGTCCTCATTTTCTTCAATATCATCCAATTCATCATCATCTGGACCATATTCGAGGTCTTTATCACTCATACCAGAACACCTATTCAACTACTTTCTGGACGGGATGGTTACAATCGAGACTAGATCCACGATTATCATATCATATTTAGCGCTATCTTGCGATTGATATAGAACAAAAATTCTATTAGAAATGTGCAGGAAATTTATTAATGCGTTAAAAATCTCCACAAGCGCATTAGTGTGTTAAAATATGGTTATGACGCACCTCGATGGGGAGAGCAAAACTATGTCGGCTCCCGCTAACGCTTTGTGGCGGGTCAACAACGAATACAGCAAGCGGCTGACACAGGTCAAAGTTTATCTACAGTTATTAACCGAACAGATGATCGACTTAAAGGCGGGAAGTGATGATGCTCACGCTCGCACGTCGGCGGCATTGCATTACGCGCTTGAGCAAATTGACCAGATGATCAATGAGCATAAAGAGTGGCGTTATGCCTACTACTACGAATCGCTCGAAACCAAGCGTATGGTTCAGTCCCTCAATGCAGTGAACTATGCACTTGGGCGTTTTTTACGCATGCGCACCCAGCACGAGCAGCGATTAAAAGATATTCACGCCCTAATTGAACACCTTCAACGGCCTGATCCGCTCCTCACACGCGTCCCCAATGGTGATCTGTGGACCATGACCCAATTCGCAATTGACCACCTTAACCAGTTTGCAGATTACGTGAGCAGCCTGGCCTAGAGCGTGTGCAGGTCATCCAGCACAATAATCCCCATACGTAGTGCCTGAAGCGCGGCAGAATGCCGATCTTTGGCCCCCAGCTTATTCATTGCATCGGCCAGGGTTTCAATCACCAACGGCATTGCCAGCTTTAAGCGGCTCGAGATTTCACCATTTTCAAAGCCTGCGGCCACATACAACAGCAAACGGCGTTCAAGGTCATTCAACTTCGGGTTTGCACCGTCGAGATTCTTCAGAAGTCCTGTGACCACACGCTCAGCGATACCGCGCCCCAACACCAGATCGCCCTCTTGAACACGGACAATGGCGTCAATCAACTCATGTTCATCATTCGATTTCAGGATGTAGCCGTTAGCACCGGAACGTAAGGCTTGCATGATGTACCAATCTTCCTCACGCCCGGTCAGCACCAGCACCTTGACCTCTGGCACCGTCGCGCGGATTTCTGGCAGCACATCCAGGCCACCACGTCCCGGCATGTTGAGGTCGAGCAGCAGGACATCCGGCTGAAGCAGTTGTGTTTGCTCGAGCGCGCTTTGTCCATCACCCACCTGGGCCACAATTTCAAAATCCGGGCGAACACTGAG
>JAIOHN010000107.1 GCA_019912985.1 Anaerolineae bacterium
TTCCATTGCCACCACACTCGATCTATCCCCCACCATTATCGACTTTGCAGATGCCAAAGAGCCGGAAGGCGTACAGGGCCAATCCATGCGGGGATTGTTAACAGGGCAAAGCGGCGCATTTCGCCATTCAGCGCTAACCGAAAATGACGATGATTTCGTCCCCATGAAGATGCGCGTACTCACCACATCGCAGTGGAAACTGGTTTACTATGTGGGCCAAAATCATGGCGAACTCTATGATCGCGAGCACGACCCACAGGAAATGATCAACCTGTGGAATCAGGATTCTTATTCCGCCATCAAACAGCAACTCCTGCACAGGCTGTTGGAGGAAGTCATCATCAGCCAGGATATGAGAAATGGCCGGATACAGCCGCCCAACCCACAACCCCCAAAATGGGGCAGCATGCGCTAATCCGTCGCGTCACCCTGCGCACCAGGAAATGCCGAAATGCGAAGATGGGTCGCTCCATAAGGGATCAATTTGACAGGCTCGACCGGCTGCTCTGTGAGATGCGGTCCTCCATCAATTGGCCCAGCAGAGTTATCTACCACTATCCATTGTGGAAGCTGCCTTGCATTCACTGTAAGCTCGACCGGAGGCGTGTCAGGCGAAAACGGCACGTCAGCGACGGAATTTTCCTTCGTGTTGACGCCATCCGGCATTCCAGTATTGTCCAGCTCGAGGCCGTAATTCCAGTCGGTTGTCGGGTAAACCTCCCAATCCGCGTGTGGTTTCTCTCCAGCGATCTGTTTCCACGCTTCGCCGATTTTTAGCCCGAACAAAAGTGGGCCGCGATAAACCGAGATCAGGTCATCGTGTCCCCGTGTCAATCGAACCTCCATTGGCAGCTCCAGTGTGACGACATCACCCGCCTGCCAGAGTCGGCGAATTTCATGGAAAGTTCCAGGCGCACTGATTGTCTCCGCTGCACCATTTACGATAACGGTGGCGGTGGATGCCCATTCGGGAATTCGCAGGTAAAACGAGAACTCGCAATTATGGTCAGGCGCAACCGCAAAGTTGATCATCCCTTTGAAGGGATAATCCGTAGTTTCGGAAATAGTGATCGCCACATCCTCACTGACGACTGTCTTCACTTCGCAGGGTGCATAGGCTACAGCGGCAAGCCCATTATTTGCCGAAGCCATGAACAGGCTTTTCGTAAATTTGGGCCACGCTTGATGCATATTGGCCGTACAACAGCCGAAATGAGGTTCTAATCCAAAGATATTCGCGTCGTCATCATTATTGGTCCAATTGCGTTTGGCAACCGTTGCCAGCACCTGATTCACCTGTTGATCGTACTGATGCGCCCACATATCCGGGGAAAATGTCGCTGGCAGCGCGTTAAATGTGACCTGCTCCAGGCGATCACCAAAGAAAGGATCGCCGAGTATTCGGATGAGTTCTTCCAGCGAGAACATATACTCCGCAACCGCACACAGCTCCGTTCCGCTCGTGGGTGAGGTGCCATTGAGATGCTCGTCACCGCTCCAAATTCCATTCGGCTGACCGTGGTGCTTCATCAACTGTTGGATACCAAGCCGGGATGCAATCCGATGCCACTCCTTCCCTGTCTGCGCAAAAAACACACCGCCCTGCTTGATTCCCATGGCGTTATTGACGACATGGGTATACATGCCGCCGTCCCACTCAGCCAGCGGAAGAATATCCCGAAGCGCGTAGTTCGCCTGGAGTTCAGGCCAATCGAGGGCTTGCGCCATCAACTGATCGGAAAGTTCGAGCAAAAACGCATCACCCGTCAGGTTATACAACCAGTGAATCGCCAGCACATTATCCACCACTCGCGCCCATCCCCACAGATGGAGAGGCCGTGCGACCAACGCTTGCTGCTGGTAACGAAAGTAACTCTGCATGAGTGTAATGACTCGCGCGTCATCAGTGGCTTCGTAGTACATCATCAGGACTTTGAGTATCACCATACGCGGCCACCAATCAGGATTGCGCGTGCCGAAAAAGCCGTTGGGTTGACCACTGTTGAGCGTCCATTCGATCCACGGCTTGACTTTGTTGAGCAACCGCTCGTCGTCCAGCAGATAAGCCAGCGGGAGTAAACCATCCAGGTAATATGGGCCGCGTTCCCACGATTCGCCCGTGCCGCCCAGCCATCCACTGTTGGGACCCACATCCTCCCAAAATTCATCCAGATGTCCGGTGAGGCCATCTACCTGAATTTGCAGTTGATTCAGAAGCCAGCCCTTCGGTTTGATAGCCCCTAGGGGTAGCGCTCGAAAAACGGTTGGATACAAAGGGGCTCTGTTCTGCGGCAGTTGTTGCATGGTGTTGCACCTTCATCATGTATTGGTATTGTCCAGTGACGATACCCAGAATCAAACAGGTGAGATTATAGCACTACACTAGGATACATTACTGTCTTTTCGCGTGAGGCCGTTTATAATAGCAGACAGAACATAATATCTAGGGGATACATCATGACAAGCTGGAAAGAATTTAAACAGCAAGCGCCGGAACTTGCGGCGTTCGGTGAGGCCAGGTTTCAAAGCGGTGTGGCTTATCTCGGCACGCTGCGCGCAGATGGCAGTCCACGGGTGCATCCGGTGACTCCGATTATTGGTGAGCAGCTATTTCTGTTCATGGAACCCACGTCACCTAAAGGCAAAGATTTGCAGCGCGATGCGCGTTACACACTTCACTGCTCAGTCAAAGATTCCGGTGGCGGTGATGGCGAGTTTTACGTGAGAGGAAAGGCTGTACGGGTTGATGATTCCCTTATCCGCGAACAGGCAGTGAAGGCGTCCTCTTATTCACCGCAGGATCGTTATATCCTGTTCGTGTTGACCATCGAATTTGCTTTCATGAACACCTACGTGAACGGCGATCCTACCCCCCGACGCTGGCAAGCATAAGGTGCAGACATCTATCATTTACCCTCAAACGACACTTGAAGTTACCGCCACCTCTTGTACTTCCTGGGTATAGGTGTTGCGCAGGTAGCGCAGAGTCACGAACAAAGCACTCAGCCCCATTGCTAGCGAAATGGCGAATAATGGACGGTAGCCAAGATTCTGCGCAATCGTACCGCCGATGATCGGCGCAGCCAGCGATGTCACCGCAGAGAAGGTATTGAACAAGCCAACATAAATCGGACGCCGGTCAGGATGAGCGTAAGTCACAAGCCAATTTTGATAGCTGAGGACCAGATTGCTCACAGCAAGCCCAGACATAAGAAACCCAAAATATAACGGGGGTGGGCCAACCAGGCCTGCCAACAGCGCGCTAATCGGCAGGAGCGCCCCGCCTACCAGTGCCAGCCGGATATACAACAAATTATTACGCGCCCCGAGCCAGGTGTAAGCGAGTGCGCCGCATATAGCGCCAATGGTTTGCATTGCCAGCAGCGTTGGAACAGCGACTTCGCTTGATAATTCCAGAGTCACTGTGGCAAAGCCGATATAAAACGGCCCTGCCATCGCAAATAAACTTGTGAGCATTCGGGTGATCAGGATCGCTCGAAAAGGCCCATCATTACGAAGTACACGCCCAAGGTCAGGGAAAAATTCGCGAAAGGCAGGCACCTTCTCAACCGCCTTACCGCCCGGCAGCTCGTGAATGAACAGCACAGGAACGATTGACAACGCGAACAGCACACCCGCTATTCCAAAGAGCAGCGCGTAATTATTAGGAAATTCCGCTCTCGCCAGAACAAGCGCAATCAATGGTGCGATCAACAGCATAATCACACCCGAGGCGGCAGCCATCCAACCAAACATGCGAGCGCGCCAGCGAGTATCAAGGCTTGTACCACTCAAATCAGCCCAGGGAACCCCAACAATGCCATCTCCAACTGCCGCGATACCATAGCAGATCAAAAAGGCCACCAGAATCGCCTCGGGTCGATCCTTACCAAGCACAACGGTAATGACCGCAAAAATCAAAATCACGAAGCGCACCGGGATGTTTGGCCCGGCAAACCACCACTTCTTGCGCGCAAAACGGACGATATAACGTGCAATGAACAATTGTGGAATTGTCCAGCCGATTTCGAAAAGGCTGCTTGAAAGCCCGATCAGTACTTCTGAGTCCGTCAAACGGCGGATAAAGTCTGGAATGAGGGTGGTACTGCCGATAATGCCCATCGCTACCGTGAACAAGATCCCATCAGTCAGGAAGAACAAAAAGTTGCGGCGGTAGATACGTTCACGAAACGCAGGTGAAAGGGTTTCTGATTCAGTCATAGTTGGCCTGTGATTACGCAAGTCAGCGTGATTTTAAACAGGTTAACGCAGACCAGCTATATCCAGCCATGAAATATCTGTAAGCACCGAAATAATCCTATGGATCGGCAAACATGATGGAATGCCAACGAATGAGAGGAAATTGGGATGTGAGGAAGATGATGAGCCAGTCTGCATCGAGACTGACTCGTTGTTTACAGCCTAACCGTAACAGCTTATGCCAATAAACTATGTTTTTGGGTGACGTGTTCGCTGATCCACTCGATCACGTTGGACAACCCCTCTTCACTCCGAGCATCGGTAAAAAGATAAGGTAGTTCATTTCGCATCATTTTTGTGTCGCGATCCATCACTTCCAGGCTGGCCCCTACATACTCTGCCAGCCGGATTTTGTTGATGATCAGGAGATCGGATTTGGTAATGCCAGGGCCACCTTTGCGAGGAATTTTGTCACCGCCGGCCACATCAATGACATAAAGCTCGACATCCACCAGCTCAGGGCTGAAGCTCGCAGCCAGATTATCACCACCACTCTCAAGGAAAATCAGGTCAAGATTGCCGCCAAATCGCTCATCCAACATATCCAGTGCTTCCAGATTGGCCGACACGTCATCGCGGATTGCGGTATGTGGGCAGCCCCCTGTTTCTACACCAACAATGCGATCTGCCTCCAATGCGCTAAGGCGCGTCAGAATCGCAGCATCTTCTTTAGTGAAGATGTCATTGGTTACCACCGCGATCTGGTAGTCTGCGGACATGCGCTTACACAATTTTTCGATTAGTGTGGTTTTACCAGTGCCAACGGGGCCACCAACACCCACGATTAACGGTTTGAGATGTGCGAGATACTCACCATCGGACTGAACAAATGTATGGACATGGTCTGTATTGCACATGGGAATTACTCCTAGGAAATAAACAAACGTCGAAAAAGATATTCATGCTGCATCGCGTGGATTTCCAACGCAGGCGTAAAACTTTGGCAATCCTCGATAGCGTAGCTAGCAGAAGCCTCAACTGCCTCCTGTACTACAGGCTGCATCTCATGGATGAGCAATTGAATGCGGGTCTGCCCCAGATTGAGCAGTTTGAGTGCTGCTGTGGCCTGCCCCACCACAAAATTATGGACATAGGTGAACATCGCTGTTTTGATTGGAACACCCATCTCCGCGAGCAGCAGCGCATACACAAGGACATAATGACCGCTGCAGCGCTTTTGACGGATGCAATCGTGATAGTGATCGGCGATTGGCCCACCATAAAGCGGCAACGCTGCACGCAAAAACCGTCGTCCCACCTGAATACTGGCTTCGCGGAGTTCAAAGGCGGTCAACATTGCCGACAGGCGCTCATCCATTGCCAGCAAAGCGTCGAGATCAGCGTCCTGTGTAGCAAGGTAGGCCGCGCGTAAAAAGACCAGATCAAACCGCACCATGCCGCTCAAGAGGCGTGTACGTAAGAAATCTCGAAGGCTATCGCTATCGTAGACGATCCCCGCCTGCACATAGGCTTCCAGGCCATAGGAATGAGAAAATGCACCGATGGGAAAGGCCGAATCAGCCAATTGCAGCAGCGAAATCAGTTGAGTACCGTCTAAGGAGTCAGTCATCATTAAAAGAGAAAATAGCGCTGAGCCATTGGCAAGCTTTCCGCAGGTTCGCAGGTGATTACCTCGCCATCTACCCGCACCGCATAGGTTTCAGGATCAACTTCGATGTCTGGCAGATAATCGTTCAGCACCATATCGCTTTTCGAGAGGCCACGGCATGATTCCACAGCCACTATCCCTTTTTGGAGGCTGAGATGTTCCGGCACCCCGTTTTCCAATCCAGCTTTGGAGAGAAAGGTCAACGAGGTCGAACCGATC
>JAIOHN010000108.1 GCA_019912985.1 Anaerolineae bacterium
TTATGCCGAGCTCGGCATAAGCGGCACACTTGCTTGACTAATTTGGTCAGGAACGGAAACGATCTTGTGCTTGTCGCTGAGATCGGCGGCCATAAGCGGCTGGAGACGACCAGGCGCTATACCCTGCCAACGCGGTCAGACAAGGAGCGCGCTGTTGACGGACTGGTCTAGAATTACAGCAGGAGGCAAACGCCATGATCAGGATTTTGATAGCGGCACTGCTGGCAATCGTCTTGCAGTTCTCGGCGAGCGCAGAACAAGATCAGCGCTCCGCAATGATTCAGAAACTGTATGAATTCACACAAGACGTGCTCACGGAAAAGCTCACGCCAGTAAGGGGTGGCAGCAAGGCTAAAGCGCTCGGATGCTATCTCGGCAGCAAAGACGATGTTCAATTCCGGTCCGGCTACAAGGATGTTGAGCCTCGAACACAGTGCGAATGGGCTTATGACCTCAACCAATTCATCCTGAGTAATGGCGGCGGCTGGGACAACTTCCAAAAGTATTCAAAAGAAGCGCCGGTCTCAAGTGGTGATGCTACCAGCATTTTGAATGAAAGCATTCGCAGCTATGCAGGCGGCAAAGATCCAAAAGACGCCTGGGACAGGGCTCACGTCCCTTACGACAAGCAAGCAGCCTTTGCTGATAAGTGGTGGAAGAACAATAGCCGCGCTTACAGTTCCGCCGTCGTGCCGCCCAAGGATTGGTGGCTGCATGATGCGGTATTGGACGGCAACAACATCTGGACGCGATACGAAATGATAAACCGCAAGGGAAGTTCAGACTATGTGATGTGGCGCGATGCCGAGTTGGCGAAATTGCTCAAGAAGCAATAGCACTAGGGTCCGCCACCTGAAGGCGACGAGGTAGTTGGCTGACTGGACTTATACTTCTTCAGCAGATCGGAAAGATTTGATGTTGAGGAAGATGGCGTGGATAGAGAATCCAGCCCACCGTACTTCTTATCAAAGAATGACTTTGTTGTCGGTGTTGTTTGGGTTTTGTTCAGCAGCTCAGACAGACTTGGTGTTGTCGTAGATGGCGTGGACAGACCATCTAGCCCGTACTTCTTACGTAGAGACGACGGCGTTGTCGATGGTGTCAGCAAGGAATCATTTGGGTCTGCCGGCGAAGCAAACGGCGAGGTGTAAATCTTGTTTCCCAAGCCAGTGGAGGGTTTATCCAGACCGTATCTCTTCATGAAGTCATCAGTGACTATCGGAGTAAGCGGATCTGAACTCACAGTTTTTGGCGTAGAGCCGCCAAGCATCCCGTATTGATAGAAAGTAGAACTCATGTACGGATCATTAGCGTCGGAGAGGATTCTTGTATTTGTCATCGATCCAGTTGCTAGTTCGAAGAACTTGAGAATCGTCTGATAGTAGGCACCTCCTGGGCTTCGCTGAATGGTTGCTGTGACAATCGCACGCTGATGGCCATCTTGTTGTCGAATCTCGACTACGTTGTGGTCTTGGTCGTAGGCATAGATAGAGCGACCTACGAAATCGAATGCTGGCTTATACAAGTCCACCGTGACTGTTTCTCCAGACCCGGCCCAACCGTAATTGAACGTCCATTGCTGGATGATAGACCAGTCCTTTCCATATTCTTGGGAAACGACCAGGCGTCCTTTTTCATCTCGCCCGGTGATCGTTCCGCTTGAGTCACCCTGGCAGTTGACGCTCCACTGCGTTGCCGCTTGCCTTACCCAGTTATGCAGGTTTGGCAGAATGACTTTTGGTGGCGTTGAAGATGGATTGGGCAGCGAGCAGGGATCTTCTTTCACCTCGACCGGAGTTATTGGCACAGGCGTGGTATCAGGTATGGTTACAGGAGGCGTGTCAGAAATTACGATTGGCGGTGTAGTGTCTGGCGGTTTTTCGCTTTGAAATGTCGGCCACTTCCAGTTGCGCGTGGTGTCCTGCACCCAGTGCTTAGCGCCGACTGTCATAGAACCAAAGATTTCCAGCACAATGAAGGCGATTACAATTCCGATTGAAATTTTCCATCTCAACTTTTCGTCCTGCAACGCAGCTTGTTGCTGCATGGCAGTATCCATCGTCTGCTGAGATGTTTGTTGCTTGTACTGCTCCTGGGCGCGCTTCGCATTTGCTTCGGCTTCTTCTCTGGCTTTGCGGTCGGCGTCGCGTTTCTTTGCAGCCTGCTCTTCTTGGTATTTTTCTTCGGTCGATTTATTTCGATGATATGCAGGACCTGGACCAGGACCAGCGCTACCAGTTGATGAGGCTCTGCCTCCGGTGCCGGATGATGTTGTCGCACCTGGTTGGCAGTTGCAGCCGGACGCTTTATGCCCGCCGTTGGCACCAAAGTGCTTCGTAAGCAAGTCTTTGGCGTTGTTGATCTTCTTCAACTCTTCTTCGGCAAATTCTTTCTGTTCTGGCGTATGCGCTCGATCCGGATGCCAGACCATAATCAGCCGCTTGTAGCGGCGCGTGATTGTTTCCATCGAAGAACCGAGCGGCACTCCGAGTGTGGCATAAGCGTTGTGCAAATCGTTCATTTGAACACCGCCGTCATGATGCTGGAACCGAGATTCAGAACGGCTAAGCCGCCCAGTCCGATGAGCCACCAGGGCGGCGCTGGAATCTTGGTGTCGGCAGCTTGCCCACGGTCAGTGCCCGTCCCGAGCGTCGCCTCAACCCGGTTTATCAGCCCGCTTACTATGTGATCACACGCGTACCACTGCGCACCTTCCACGCGCGGATGAAAGTCAAATTGAACAATAGTCGTGTCGTTTCCCGTGTCCTTGAATTGCACTTCCATCTCAAGAAGCCGTTGTTTACGCTCCTTGCGCGCGTGGATATTCTGAAGATTCGTGCCTTCAAAGTGCGTTTCCTCGTCGGTGAATCGCAGCGAAGCCAGGATACGGTGCTGGTTTACATCAGCTGTCGATACATGCCACTTGTCGCCAAAGTTGTAGCTAACATCTGAGATGATGTCGCGGATTTGTGCGAATGCCTGCTTTATAGGCGTCTTGTATTCCTTCGGAACCGGATGCAGGAAGTTGTAGCGTGACACTCCTGCATGATGGAAAAACGGCCATGCCACCCAGACAGCGGCAATTAGACCTGGCAGACATCCCGCAGTATTGTCCGGCTTGGTGATGTACTCGCTGGTGAATGCGCTCACCAGCAAGAAGATGAATATTCCCAGTCCTATTCCTACAGCTGCCATACATCACCTACATCTGGAGGATTGTCGTCCTCCTTGTCCTTTGGGGGAAGCTTCCTTTTCAGATCGTCCTCCTTTGCGGGTTTTTCACTTTTTTGCGTGCCGCGTTGCCGCTCGTTTCTACCAGTGTTTTGCTGTTTATTAGGTCGGTTTTTCTTGCCTGCCGGCGGCGGCTTGTCCGCCTGCTGATCTTGTTGTTGCCTGGCTGTCCGTCCCCTTGTGCGCACGAATTCGCTCACTTCATGCCTGTCTCGCTCGGGTGCCGGATACTCAAGCGCCTGCTGGTAAGCAACCGGCGATGTTAGTTGCAGCTTCAATGGCCACGTGTCCGGAGTGAAAACGATCACCTCGTTTTGTAAGTTGATGAGTTCTTCCGGCGTCGCCAGCGCTCGCCCTTGAACAAACTCCTGCACTCTTCCGCTGTCGGTCACTGATGTTTCTTCAATCGTCATTCGCCCCAGGGCGTCGCTCAACTCTTTTGCTTCACGATAATTCTTTTGTTTGAAATAAACCTGAGTGGCTGGCATATCCAGGATGATTTGCGCTTCTCGGCGACTGTAGACTTGCTCGAGCTGGAAGTAGTTTTGAAAACCGAGCACGAGCCCTATCTTGTTCTTGCGAATGATAGACAAAGTGTCGGCAATGCCCGAAATCTTTCCAAAGTTGGTGAACTCGTCGAGCAGCATGGCGACTGGGTATTTCATGTCCTCGCGTATTTCCAGAATATGATCAAGCAAGAAATTGACCATCAAAGATCCAATCAGCTTGCTGTCGCGTGAACGACTTGGAACCGCCAGATAGAACGTGAAAAGCTGCTGCTTAAGCGCATCCAGGTCAATGTCGGTGGTCTCGGTGAGCGTCACCATTTGATCTGTCATCCATGGATTGAGCTTAGTAATGAGGCCGGAAAAGACACCGTACTTGAAATTCGTCTCGCCTGAAAGGCGCATCCAGCCCTCGAATTCCATCTGCGCTACATCAGACGGGCTGCGATACAGAACTTTTGCCAGCCGGTCCGGTCCCTGTAACAGGAGCCAGCGAAGCGCTCCGAAATGCCCGAACTTCGGGTCACTGGCGGCAGCATGCATCAACAACGGAATAAGCAAAAGCTTTTCGGATCGATTCCAGGTTTGATCGGATCTTGTCTCTGCGCTCTCTCCGTTCATTATTACGAGATCTGCTAGCTTCTCAGCCAGAGCCGCTTTTTCCTCTTGCGGCGCATTCCTGATTCGATCGATCGGGTTGATTCGATGCGAAGTCATATCCGATGGATTGAAGCAATAGACCTGATGACCAGCCAGTTTTCTCCAGCCGGAAGTCAGCTTGTACAGCTCTCCTGCCTCATACCCTGGCGTTGCCTCGGTCACGATCATGTTGGTGCCGGTCCGTTCTATCAGCTGCGGGATGAAGAAGCCCCGCGACTTCCCGACACCAGTGCGCCCGCAAACAAGCGCGTGGGCGTATGTAAGCATCTCGGGCACCTGCAGATACTCGCCCGTCTTTGCTTTGCCTACAATCAATCGCTTCGGGTCCGGCTTCTTCAAGAAGTATCCCGCCGTCTTCAGCTCCTGTTCGCTGCCCCAGCGGGCTGCACCATAAGAGACATTCACTTCTTTGTCTTCTTTGGCCTCGCGAGCTCGCTGCGCATCGTATTGAAGTTCAAGCAGAATCTTGTCGCATCGCTTCTGGCAATCGCTGGCAGAGCCGCCGCCCTTATGCTCCGACAGGTCGATTGAAACAAGTACACCTTTGCCGTCGGTAGTTTTTCTCCAGCGCAAGACCACTCGATATTCGTGCCGCCACCAGTCGCGGCCGACCTGTTCTTCTACGCGCTCATTTGCAAGTATCTGATCGAGCTGCTTGCTTGCCCGCGACACGTGATAGCCAAGGCGCTCCAGGACGTTAACGGCAAGGACAGGAAACTCTTTGGCTGTCGTATCGACAATTCCTGAATCTGTAGCTTGAGTCGGCATCAGTATTGCCCCCACGGGTCAAAGCGGAATGGATCGTGCTTCTTCTCTCGCTCTTCGTCCTTCCGTTTCTTCTCTTCGGCGCGCTTCTTGCGTGCCTCTTTGTTGTCCTCGATTGACTGGTCTAGCTTTTCTATTACTTCCTTGTCTCGGTCTTTATCCTCGGGTTTATCGTGCTTGAGGTAGTCGTCGTGCTTTTCGGCTTTGGCGTCTTGTAGCGCGTCTCCGGCTTCTTTTAACCTATCTCGATTGTCCCTCAGATCGATCCAACTCACTACCGTATTGGCCAGATTTGCGCCGGTCATAAACACTCCGATCACTGGATTCCGCATAACTTGCGCCTGAACCGGGTCAACCCAGCGAGTGCCGTGCTCGATAGCATCAGCACCTCTTTTTCCTTCCATTTTGATTTGATGCTGTAGTTCTTTCTCCAACACACCAGAGAAGCGTTCGCGGTCGCGGTTCTCGATCCAGCCTCGTAATCGCTGATAGTCCTCTACAGGCAAGCGCTCTTTTTTGTTGTTGCGCAGCTCTTTAGCCAGCCCGGAGAGTCGCTCATACGAGTCGTCCTTGCCGTACTTCTCGCCCTTCCAGTCAAAGCTGTCCTTGTCCTTCGGCTTGTCTTTGTTGTCGCCCTGGGCGTTCACTTCCTCTTTTTTCGGTTCGTCTTTGCCCGGCTCTGGCTGCTTATCCTCGCGGACTTCGCGTTTCTGAATGCGCTCTTTGTCCTTCATCCAACGAACGAGTTTCTTGTATTCCTTGATGTCTATCCGCTCGTCTGGATGATCCCAGAGGTATTGATTCAGGTCTTGCAGCTCGGAAAGCGTGTTTTCTCTGCTCCATTCTTTGCCTGCGGCCTCAATCGTGTCCTGGAAGTATGGCTTTTCAGGGTCCTTGTCACCCGTTTTTTCTTTACCGGCAAGTGCTGCTCTCTCCTTTTCTTGCTGCTCTACCTTCCAGGTGTCATAAGGTTCCAGCACTTCTCGGATAACTTTCTTGTGCATCCAGGGCAATTCGAGCCCTTCTCGGATGCGCTCGGCGCGGGCAGCCTCGCGTTCTTTTTGCCTGGCCTCAATGCGATCTTTTTCTTTGCGCTCGCGCTCCTGCCTCGCTTTTTCAAGCTCGAAAGGATGATTTCGCTCAAGATAGCGGTCGCCGTATTCCTTGATCCGGTTGTAGTCATCCTTGTCGAAGCGCACGTCTTTGCCGTTCTTGTCCTTGCCGAGAACGACAACATGGATGTGATGGTGGTCGGTATTGTTGTGCGCGGTGGCTACCCAGTCCAGGTCGAGCCCCTTCTCGGAGCTGAGCCGGTGCATGATCTCGCGGGTGAATGCCTTCTTGTCCTCCGGGTTTATCTCCGGTGCAAGCGTCAATTTGTGCGCCACAACCTTGCTGTCTTCCTGCTCGCGGATGGCTTTTCGCACTTTCTTGCCGTCAAGATTGTCGTCCAGGTCGTTGAATAATTCGCGTCCACCCTCCCCGCGATCTTCGCCTGGGCGATGTTGGATGTACTTGATGTGAGCCAACGCTCTTCCTACGGCCGCGACTTTAGGCGAGCCACCAGCCGCCCGGCTCTGCCGGTCGCGCTTGGAAAAGTACTGGTGTTTGACGACTATCACGAGGTTACTACCTTCTTGGTCCGTTCAGCTACGGCCTTTTCGTCCGAGTCCAGGCGGTTCCTTTGCCGCTGTTTGGCCGTATTAACGGCCGCCGTGAACTGCTCTTTGGCTTCCGCCGTACCGCAGGCTCTCCAGGTCAGCTCATACAGCGTGCCCACTTCTGCCCCTTGCCTGGCCAACATGCCGCAGATTCGGTCGGTCGCGCTCAAGATTGCCTTCACGATCTGGTCGCTCGCGTACCTGATCGCCTGGGCGGTCTTCGTCTCCCGTTCGCCTTCTTTCAGGCTGTCCAGGTTATCGAGGTACCAGAGAAGCCCCTGGCGGATGAAGTCAGCCCTGGTCAGACCGGCCAGCCTGGCCGCCTCGTCAAGGCGATTAACGTCGGCTCGACTCAACCTCGTTTCCACCTTCGGGCTATAAACTCGTTTCCTTGCTTCGCCAACCATGTGCCGTTACCTCAAAGCCTACTATCAATATAATAGACGAGCTGTGCCGCCACCTACCTGGTAAACCCTGAAGCTGTGCCGCCGTCTAAATCCAGCGCTGGCGCGCTTGTTAAAAGCGCGTGCCTGCGCTTTGTATCTTGCCATACGGAGCCTTCTGCTCCGGCAAAGCCTCCGCTTTAGCGGCTCCTCCGGCTTCTCTCCCTACGGTCGTTCCGATGCTTGTTTGCGCCTCGCTCCCAGCTCCGCGCCGCTGCAACCGCAGCCATGTTCTTCAGAAGTAAACTCCACATTTTGCAGAAATTACCCTCAACACTAAAAAACAATCCCTCATGACCCTACCTCAAGCCTACCGCATTCCTGACAACCAACCGATGACAATTAATTCAGCCCCTCCCCTATACCCCCACGGGAAATAGGCCACGCCTTCCCGGCAGCTTTGCTGCCACTACACCCAACAGCCAGGACCAGTAAAAACCAATACCCCACTCCCTAAGGCATTGCCTAAAATTACAGGTGCCTGTTTGGCACTCACAAAAACAACAAGACGGCCATTTGTGCCCAGAAACAATGAATGGGCTCCCCAATAACCTATCCCCGATACCATATGACACCTTGGCAATCACTCCCAAAAGATAATTCCGAGATGCGCATTTAGCCCCACCCCCTTACCTGTATGACAATTCCAAAAGCCTTCAATTAGACAAGCTTTACAGCCCGCCGACCTGCCATCCATCCCCTAAGTTCATAACCAACCGGCATGCCAGACCAACTAAAAACTAAGCAATAAAAAACCTCGGACGCATGCAAAGCAGAAGCGCAACCCGAGGTACTACATATTCATCCTAACAAGATCAGCGCGCTTGACAACCCAATTTAATGCTTCCTTTTAGAATACTGACCTCCTGCCCGCCTCCCTGCCATGCCGGCTTGCCAGCCTAGCGAAGCCCACCCAGAGGCAAGTTCAAGCCTCCGGTGCCTACGGCAAACTTGCCTCCGAGTCCCTGGGCTCCGCTATTCGGCAGGCAACGGCATGGGGGAGTCCGGCGGGCAAACCGAAATACCCACTCCCGTAATATTCAAGAAGCAAGCCTCTCATGGACAAAAATTAGGCCCTGACCTTGCGCTCCCAGTCCAAGATTCCTCCAGACTCAACCATACATAAACGCCAGTTGATGGGCACTAGGAACATTTACTACATATTTTGTACTCTTTGTTGATACAATTACTACATCCTATGTAGCAATTGCACCATGACCACAAAAGACCGCTTCCAACAGCTATATGACATCGCCGACTCGCAATGTGGAATGTTCACCGCAAAACAAGCCGCATCCGTTGGCTATTCAACCAGAATCCAAACCTATCATGTACAAAATGAAGACTGGCAACGCGAATGGCGAGGCATCTACCGACTGCGTTTCTACCCCCATGCTGGCCCTATCGATCTGATGACATGGTACCTCTGGTCCTTTAATCGATCAGGCAAACCAGAAGGTGCCTTCTCTCACGATACTGCCCTTGAACTGCATGAACTATCGACCTGGAGCGGCAGTAAAGTACATATGACCGTACCAAAAGACTTCAAACGCCGGGCCATTCCAAAAGCTCTTAGATTGCACCCAGGCGAGCTGCGCCACTTCGAAATAACCAGCATCAATCATGTCCCCGTAACAACAGCAACGAGAACCATCCTGGACTTGCTGCAAGCCAATTCAGTTCCACGCCACCATCTAATCGAAGCCCTTCAGGATGCTCGCAAACGCGGACTTATTACCCAAAACGATATGACGAGCCCATTCTGGACAGCTCAGGAACGCTCATTGCTGAAGACACTGGCCGACGAAGCCCTTACTTACACTACGGAGGCTTGATGGCCCAGTGGAAACAGCCAAAGAAAAATACAAAACCGCCCGCGCATTCAAAGTAGCCATTGCCGACAGATTAAGAGCCTTGGCGAATAAAAGCGGTGAGCCACATTTGGACCTCTATCGCCGCGTGGCTATTGATCGATTTCTAGCCCGGATCGACTGGTCAAAATGGACGGCAAAGGGCGGCTATATCTTACAAAGGAGACTACCGAAAGCCAGACGCACAAAAGACATTGATTTATCTACCGGCGACGCCGCATTTATCCTCGATAACCGCCCCGCGCAACAACAAGCACTCTTAGAAACATTCAGAGAATTCGCAAGGACCGATGTCGGTGACTATTTCGAATTCCAAGTACAACCGGAAAAGCCTTTGCCTGGATTCGGAAAAGGCGGCCTGCGCTGCATCATCAAATGCTTAATAGACGATCAACACTGGTCAACATTCCAGCTTGATGCAATTATTCAAGATGAAACCGCGTTTCCCAAAGAATCCCTGATTGGTGATTCTTTCCTGTCTTTTGCAGGCATAGAGCCACTCAAACTCATGGTTCCCATCAAAGAAGAAGTGTTCGCAGAAAAGATCCACGCTTATACAACTCCTCGCGAAGCGGAAAACACCAGAGTCAAAGACATCCTTGATCTAGCACTTTTGATTGAAGATGGGCTTGATCTCGACAAGACAAAGCTAGCCATAGCTCGCGTTTTTGAAATTCGCGGCACTCACGCAGCACCAGATACTCTACCGACACCACCGGCAAGCTGGCAAAATATTTTCTTAGAAATGGTCAAAGACAATCAAATAGATCTGACTCTGGATAAGGCTTTCGCCCAAACAAACGCATTTTATGCCGACCTCATGATTAGCACAGCACCGCTTCAGTAAATATCAATCTCATTTTGTAATTGTTAGATATTTCGGTTCATTTACTTTCAGTACAGGCGCTAAGCAATTCCATCAATTCTAGATTTTGAGCAGTCATAGCCTCAATCTTGCCTTTCAATTCGGCAGCTTCCCTGATGGCATTATCTCTTTCCGCTCGTTCGCGCTCACCTTCTTTACGAAGTCGCTCCAGCTCAATTTGCCCAGAAGTCGCCTGCTGTCTAAGCTCATCCACAGTAGCTTTTTGGCTGGCCAACTCAATTGAAAGCTTATTACCTTCTGCTTTCAATTCCTCATTCTGTTTAGTTAGAGCTTCTATTTGCTCAGCATCGGCTTCACTTTCTTTCTCCAATTTAGCAATAGCTTCCAGTGCTCCAAGAAATTGTCCCTGAGCTGTTTTTACTTCTTCTCTTGCCTTTTCCCTTACAGCCTCAAGTTCACGACTAGCCTCAGCAACGGCGACCCTCCAGGCGGCAGCAAAAGAATTTTTCACAACATCGGGCAATTCCAAAACTTCATTACTTCTTACGACCGGTTGAGCTTCCTGCCAGAGGTCCAGATATTTGTAGATGGTAGTGAGACTACCGCCACCCAAAGCCGCCAAAAGAGTCAAAGCAGTCACTTCTTTCCCTTCCGCCTGGAGCCTATCAGCGACCCTAAACAGCTCATCTTGGTTAATCGGCACACGCTTAGCCACAATCCCACCCCTCAAGCACTCATCATCAATATCATAGCACGACTACTTTTATTACTATTATCTTTATTATTATCTTGTATAACAAAAAGAGGGGTCTTAAAGCCCACTTGTCGATTTCAGAAGTCGACTGCAACAGATTTCAGAAGTCGTCTTCAGTGAAGCCGGACTAATCCTTTTTGAGTAGCCTTTTGCCGTCGGCCCGTAGCATGCCCGCCGGAGTCACATAGCGATAAAGCGTCTGACGCGTTATACCAAGCTCTCGGCAAAGCCCGTTCACAACAGTATCTGGCTTGCCCAGTGCCGCCATGGCTAAATGCAATTTAGCTGCGGTCATCGTGCGCGGCCGCCCGCCACTCCTTCCACGAGCACGGGCAGCAGCTAATCCAGCCCGTGTTCGCTCAGCAATCAGCTCCCGTTCGTACTCAGAAAGCGCTGCGAATATGCCAAACACCAATTTGCCGGTCGCTGTTGTGGTGTCAATGTTGGCTCCCTGACCAGTAAGTACTTTCAGCCCCACGCCACGCTTTTGCAGATCGTCGATAAGATTGACCAGGTGTATCAAGCTCCGACCAAGACGATCAAGCTTCCATACAATCAACGTGTCGCCAGCTCTCAACGATTTGAGACAAGCCTCAAGTCCTGGACGATCATCCTTCTTGCCTGAAGCCAAGTCTTGATAGATAAGCTTTTCGCTAACTTCAGCATCTTTGAGAGCATCTTTCTGTAGGTCTATACTCTGCGACCCATCAGCTTTTGAGACTCGTGCATAACCAATCAGCATTCATTTCCTTCCGACTGTCACTAAAACGAGCGTTTTTGTGACGCCTCCCCTAAAGCTCAAACGCCCCAAATTTTTGTCACTTATTCTGTCACTAATTCAATGCCACTAAAAGGTCTTTGCTAATTGATTTTGTGACAGCCAGGAGACATTTCCTGGCGCTGAGCGAAATAATTTGGCATCGACGCCAACCGGTGTTATTGAACCTCTTTCAATCAAGTCCATAGCTGTTGCTATGAGCATGCTGCGCTTTCTATGGGGGCTAATTCGTTCGAATGATTTCGATCCGTACCCCGCCATAGAACAACGGTCTGAATCAGACCAAACTTTAAGAATCAGCGAACTATCATTCCAGGATCCATACAATCTCCTAGAAAGCTCTTCTTGGATTGTTTGCATAAGCCTGAACCAATCACCAGCCTGGACTTTGCCACCCGGCAGTTCAACGTATCCTTCGGTTAATGCCTGACAGATACGAGAATCAAGCATATGCACCAAATCTGGTGCGCCCTCAGCCGCTTCACCTAACCAGTAAACGGATTCGGCGGTCACGCGCGCTGGCTCTAGCATAAGGCGATGTTCAGGACAAGAAAGCACGAGAGTCAATCTCCAAGATAAGAAAATCCCAGCTTTCGGATAATTCGCCAGACAGGCGCGACAAGCCATCAACTGTGTCTGGCGCTCATTTCGCAACCACGGCAACCATTCAAGCAAGTCACGAAGAGGGCGGTCTGAAGGCGGCAAAAGTACAGACTTGGGTTTTACAGTGCCAGAAAATAAGAACGGCAACGCACCAGTATACGTTGTCCTACGAATGATTTCTGGCTCAACTCCAGTCTTTACGCTTAGTGCTGTGATAAAATATTCCGGTGGTCTCCAATCAGAAAAACCATACGGCTTTTGCTGCAAATCTAGTCCCTGTCTTATTAGCTCATAAAGATCCAAACCGTATTCCATCGCTGTTCTTCGCAGCCACGATGTTAATCGTTCGCCCCGGAGCGGGCTTGGATGCAACGGCCACCTCATCAACGCTATACCAGCATACGCTCAAAGGCTCGCCGTCTTTCCGCTGGAGACTCATATTCTGCCAAAGACAGCGTTCGCTGGTTGATACATTCCTCGCCTGTTTCTATGGCAGCAATAGCCGCAGACACTAGAAGCCTGGCTATCTCGCCGATAGTGCCGCCAGTTCGAGAAAGTATGTACCTTGAGGTCTCAACCGTTGCTATCTGTGACGTACACCTCAAAGGCATCGACTCGGCGAAGCTTGCTAATAACGACATAAGCTCTTCTCCTTCTTCCCAAACCGGTAAAAGAAGAGGCTCAAAGCGATTTTCTAACTGATCATCAGATCTAATCGCAAGATACGCATCTCTCGTTCCGACACCAACAATTGGGATTCTAAGCTCGTTGCCAAGAAATCTGAGTAAGTTCAAAAACTGCCTGCGCATGTCAGTCTTTCCTGACAAAACATTGTGTAACTCGTCGATTATCAGCATCTCCGCTCCGACTTCTTGCATAATCTTCAAAGCAAGGTATTCTACTTCGGCAAGTTTTGCACGAGGCCGAATCGGGCTACCAAGGCTCGCTAGAAGCATTGTGTAAAACCTAACAACTGATGGTTCAGAAGGAGTCTGCACGACCACAACAGGTATCAGTTCCTTTTCTGTATTCGGAACAGCTCCACTGGGATGGACTCTTCTGAACTTTTCAACAATCATCGATTTGCCATTGTTAGTGGGACCAATGATTAGAAGGTTAGGCATTCTCAGCTTTTTGGGACAGCATAACAGCTCCTCCATCCGTTTTATAGCCGCTTGGGCCCGCGTGTAACCGATCCATCGATCAGCTTTGATTCGCCTTAGACGTTCCTCGTTTGGTATGGCGGCAGCTGCTTCTATAAGTGTTTGATTGCCAAAATCAGTCACGGTGTCACCATTGTTCAATATCTTCAAAAGGCTTGACTGCCTGGTCCTCCGTGATATGCACATCTGCCGGCGGTGACAAGTTTGCCTCATTTGATAATTCGTGTAAGTGACTTCTTCGTGCATTGTCGCGTCTGGCCTTCTTCCGTTCAGAAGCTGCTGAGGCGGTAATTTCCCTCATCTTTGCAATCATGCGGAATATCGCGGCTTCGTTCACTTCCCCTCGGCCTCTTTCGCGCAGCTTCTCCACTGCCTTACGGTGTTCCCATAAGGTGACAGCCGGATTTGAACATGATCGATACGGTATTTCTAGATAGTGGTTACTCTCCGGATCTAAAACCCAAACTCTGCTCAGGTCGCGCGGATCACGCCGGATGACGAACTTATCCAGGCTTTTTCGTCCTGCTATCCAGGGCTTCAAAATGTCGGCAAAATAGGTTATGTGATCGATTAGAAAGCCCGTTCTCGTTACGTCTCGACGAACAACTGGCAGAAAATCAATCAAGAATGCCTTTTCGTTGGCAGTTGTATAGACCTTCCACGACTGAAGGCTTTTCCGCCAGCATGCCGCCGGTGGCTCCATCAAGCTGCTATGAACGCTCTCGTGATAGACTCCAATCGCCAGCGTCAACCACTTCTGAAGCTCTTGAAGAGTTAGAGTGGCGGCAGCTTCCGAATCGTATTTGCCTCGCTCCATCGTGTTTGAAAATGTTGTACCAGGCAGCTCGTGTGCCATTTGCATGGCCGTTCCTATAACTCTTTCTATGATGCCGCCGAAGTGTGGCTGTCCTTTCGGCCTATAGTCTCGGTCGATGCCATGCTGCTCGCAGCCGCGTTTCAAAGCTTCACTTTTGAATTCAGAAGCATTGTCGGTATAAATGAGACGCGGTTTTCCATGCATCGGCCAAGTCATATCGACAAGACCAAGACGAGCTAACCAAGCTGTTTTATCAGCTACGGTATGTGCAAGACATAGCCCAACCGAAGTAGCCGATGGTGCTTCCAAAGTTAGCAACATTCCAACAATGCATCGTGTAAAAGTATCTATGGCAAGCGTTAAATATGGGCGCCCAATTGGCTCTCGCGATAATTCGTCAACGACTACCACGTCCATAGGCGTATGATCCATTTGCACAACATCAAGCGGACCAGCCGACTCCGGCGTACTTCCGGCAGCCGATGTTAGTGCCCTTGCCGCGTCCGACCCATGTCTTTTCTTGGCTGCAACTAGCGGATCGATCGCCCGTATTCTTGCACGGACAGTATTATTGGCTGGCACACTATAGCCGGATTGCTTGCAGCGCATCCAAACTTCTTTGACGATGACCGCCTCCGAGCGCTTCTGTCTGGATAAATACAAATCTTGAATCACTTCCGTGATTATTCTGTCCACCTCCGGCGCCGTTCGTTTCTTTCCTTTGCCACCACTCGATTGCCTGGGGGCCACATCCGTTACCAGACCGTCTCCTTCTCTGCAGCGCCGAATCAACTCATAGACTGTGCGACGTGAAATACCCAGCTTGGCCGCGGCTTCATCGGCTTCGCGTCTGCTGACTGCAGACATCGCGGCAAGCGGCTTGATCACTTCAGCCCGATGTTTCGCCTTTTCCCAATCCTGATCCGAGAGTGTGAGCAACCCACGCTCCTGCATAGCAACCCCTTCAAAGCATATTTCTGCTGCCTGGTGAAGCCGTCTTCTGACCTGTTTACAACTTGGTGAAGATGACTGTTGAGCAAAAAGCTTATCAGAGAAGATGGCTTCTGAACAATACAGGCATGTCATGAATCAATAGTCGTCTGCACAAGCCCCATATATTCAGGTTGCTGGTGAAGGCGACTTCTGAAATTGACA
>JAIOHN010000008.1 GCA_019912985.1 Anaerolineae bacterium
GGTTGCAAGTGCGCCATGCACAAGTACCAGCGGCGGCCCTTCGCCACAGCGATCATAAGCAATGGGTGTGCCGTCTCTTGATCGTACCTTGTCCATAATTTACTCTCCTAAATTCCGGGAATGAACTTTTCGCTTAAATAAGCTACTTCCCATTCTAGGAAAATAGGAACTTGCATTCATGGGCAAAACTGCCCATTTTTGAAGTGCAGCAGGGAAGTCCGCTTCGTCTGCTTATTCTGTCGGTCTGATTGAATCCAGGGAATTAGGGCTAGAGGATCAGTTCATGTTCCATTGCAAAAAACACCGCTGCCGCCCGGCTGGAAATGCCGATTTTGTCATAAATATGCTCCAGATGATGCGCGACAGTCCGTTCGCTAATGACGAGTTCCTGAGCAATCTGACGGTTGGTATCACCTTTCACGACCTGCCGCAATACCTCGATTTCACGATCAGTGAGACCCGCAGGCCATTCATGTCGACGCGGCGGTTTCGGCGCAACGACCCCCAACTCCTCTGCCAGTGCCGCGAAACAGTCCGGCGAAAACAGCAGCCCTACATCTGGCTGCATCGCCTTCAAGATGTCCTTCAGATTTAGATCGGGGCGGTTCGGATTTGCCCCCAGGCGCTCCTGAAATTCGTCTGCCAGCGCCAGAATACAGGCATTCACGGGCAGATCGTCACCAGAAAGCCCACGATAATAGCCAGTTCCATTCATGCGTTCATGGTGCATCCCGGCAATGGTGGCAATCGAAGCGAGTGCTGGCACACGGGAAAGAACACGCTCTGTGTAATAAGGATGCAGACGCAGTTTCTCCCTATCGATTTCGCTGAGCTGGTCCTGATTGAGCAGGATGTGACCGGGCAGCGCGAGGTGTCCGAGATCATGAACCAGTGCCGCACGGCGGATGGTGACAATCTCCGCTGGCGGTAAATCCATCCTGCACGCAATGCTCTCTGCGAAGTGGGCAGTCTCTCGTGAATGGTTCACTGTGGAGGGCGATTTCAAATCGACAAAATCGGCGGCGGCCAGCGCAACATTGTCCAAATTCGCCTCATCCATGTACCGATAGGACGAATCGGGTTCAAGGTCAAGGACGACCTCCCAGAGGTCGTGCTTTGCCAGGGTCTCCCACAGTCTGGGTTGTTTGGTGACGGAGAGGAAAACATCGACCACCTGCGGGTCAAAGATTTTGCCCTTTTGCTCAAGAGCCATCGTTTCAGCGGCATGGTGTCCATAGGCCAGATTGCAGGCGTCGGCCTTCACCGCCATGTGGATAAGACGCGCGTTGAGTGGGATCGCGTTTCCCTGCAAGCCGAATGGTCCTTTGCCGTCCCAACGCTCCAGATAATGACGAACGGCATTCTGTACACCTTGAGGCATGTCGAGCCGCTGTGCCACACGAACGGCCACTTCACAAACCCCTCGAACATCCCCGTCATCAGGGCCATGAACCAGCGCCCGGATGAGGTTGAGAGTCCGCGTTGGGAGCGGCGCATCGGGTGACACATTGCGCCGCATCCAGCCCAACATCTCCAGCAGGTTCGTCTCGTCCCGCAGGGTAATGTCGCCGATGGCCGCCAGTTCATCGCCTTTGATAACCGGAGCCATTGCCAATGACAGCGCAGCACACCCGGAATGCATGAGGAGAAAGCTGTAGTAGAGTTCGGCCTGCTGCGAGGTCGAGAGGCGCAGTTCACGTGCCATCGTCATGCCGAGGTAACAGGCGCGCAGGGCATGGCCCATTGATTTCCCTGTTCCCAGGTCGGTTGCGAAGGAAAAGGCCGCCAGCACCTCAGCCATACGGATCGGGCCGGGCTGTGGCTCAGAAGGAGCGTGCATGAGTGTGGACATATCGATCAGCCCTCCAAAGTTCCAATTTGTCAATCCAGACCAATGATAACATGCTGGTTTCGCGCTTACAGGTATCGGCGAGCAATGGCTACAGCGTCCGGCTTGTAAACCACGTTCAGTGTTTGAATTGACTCTCGTAGTGCCGAAATATTGCTTTTCGATCCTGAAATACTGCTAAGCAAAAACCGGAAAATTCTGACGGTCGCGCCACCTCACTTTGCTACGCTGAAAGGGTCAGGGAATGAGGTGGCGGCGGCGATCCCTACCGTGCCGGATGACCCCACACACTTGAGTATACAGCGGCATAGCGCACTGACAGACTGCCTGTCTGCCACCTTTTCCCGACAGACCGTTCATCTCCTGACGTCTCGATATCGAGGAGGATTTTCAGTTGGATCTGTCAACCGCAATTGAGCAGTTTTTCGGGGATGTGCAGTTGGCTGCACAGACCATCGCGCCGCTGATCGCTGTGATCGGCTTCATCGGGCTGGGCGTGATGTACATGGGTTCCAGTTGGCCGCTTATCGGCGACTGGAAAAAAGACAATCCCAAAGCCGCCAACCAGGTGGTGATGGGGTTGCTCTTCGTCATCTTCGCCTCCAGCGTCACCACCCTCATCTCGTTCGCTTAGCGTTGTGCGCCGGGTATGGGGCGCTCTTCAGCGCCCTGTATTTTGCGCGTCCCGGAGGGCCAATGGCCGCAGATTTCAAATCCCACGTGCTCTTACGTGATGAAAAGGGCTTGTTCGGCATCCCGTTCAAACGGCTGCTGCTGGCCGGTGTCGGCGGCGTGATGACCTACACGATCTTCAACCTGGCTGTGCCCGGCTGGTCCATCCCGGTGGCAGTCATTACCGCCTTATTGATGGTCATCCTGACCGGGCTAAGAGGGGGTATCCCGCTGTGGAGCCGGTTGATCTACCGCCTGCGCGGATCGCTGCTGCTCATCGCTGCGCGCTCCCCTCGCAGTCCCATCGGGCAGTTGACCGAGATGCTGGACATGCCGGTGGAACTGGTACGGCTGGATGGAGCGCGCGTGTTCGCGCCACCCACGCCGAATATGGATGTCGACCTGCGCGAGTGGATCACCTTTGCCCATGCTCAGGAGACGGATGGGCTGGTGTTTGTCGATGCGCCGCTGAAGGAGGCGCTGTATGAGTGAGGTGCGTACGTTCCTGATCGAACCCTTCGACATCATGTTACATGCCACTGAAGATGGCGTGGCCGCGCTTCAGGCGCGTTTCTCGACCTGGTTGCGCACGCTCAACACTCCAGCACGCTTCGTGTGCTGGCAGATGCCCGCCACGCTGGACGAGAAGATCAACACGCTCAGCCGGGCAGCCAAAGAGACCGATGATCCGCAGCGGGCGCAGCTCCTGATGGAGTACCGCCGTCACTACGAGCAGCTCGATGACAGCGCCGAGTACCAGCGCGCCCTGTGCGGCATGGCGGTGTGGAGCGACCAGAACCCGCGGGCGCTGGCGGGCGGCATGGCATCTTCGTTTGATACGCCGGTGGTGGAAGGCGCATGGCCTGCGCTGTTCAATGGCCGGTACGAAATCCGGGACAGCCCGTTCTGGCATCTGGCGCCGGTGGGCAGACCCGGCGGTCGTCCGCTGTGGGCCGTGCTCAACAGTTACGAATTCGCGCCCGCCAACTGGAACTTCTTCCGTCCGCTGCCGCCCTTGCTGCGGCTCAACTTCCCGCTGGCGCTGGCGGTAGACATCCCCAGGACCTATGAGCGCAACAGCGCCATTGACGCGCTGGAAGGCATCATTCAAGCCTACGACGTGCATCTGTCAGGGGTCAGCGGTGAGGACAGCCGCTCGGTACAGCGCATCGGCGACTGCCGCAAGGCGCTACAGGAGATCAATGCCGGAGATGCCCTGCATCTGGTGCAGCTCAGCATCGCCATCGCCGCCGATGACCTGGACACACTGAAAGAACGGGTACAGGCCGTGGTGCATGAAACCAAAGCCTGGTTTTCACTGCGCCACGAGGTCGGTGAACTGCTGGCACGGAGTTTAGGTTTATTCGCCGCACGCCGTACCAAAGAAATCGGGCTGCCGGAGACCACCTGGCCGGTGGTGTCGCGCGAACTGGCGCTGATGCTGTCCCCGTTGGGTTATCGCAAGCTGTCCGCAACCGATGGTGTACTGCGGGGTGAGGCGGTGGGCGCAGCCTACCCGGTCTTCCACAACTCGTGGCGTGACAAACGCGCGACCCATGAAATCTGGGTGGGCACGACGGGTTTCGGCAAGACCTTCGCCAACAACTGCTATCTGACGCGCGAATACGCCGAAAATGGCATCCCCTTCGACCTGCTGGAACCGATGGGACATGGACAGCACATCGCCGAAGCCTTCGGTCTGCCCTGGTATGTGATGAGCGCCAAGGCGACTCGGCTCAACCCGCAGGATGTGATGTTCCCGACGCTCATCGAGCAGGTGAGCCACACCACCCGTATCTACGAAACGGTGCTGGGGCGTCCGCTGTCGGGTGGACAGCGCCAGAACCTGGAACGCGGCTTGCTGGGTGAGGCGCTGGAAGTGCTGTATCGGGGATTTCCCGATTTGAATCGGGTCACACCGGAGGTCACACCCACCTGTGATGTGGTCTGTGATGTGCTGTCAGGCATGGGTGATAAGGACGCGACCAGGCACATCGCTCGTGACCTGGCGGATGAAATTGCCGGGTTGTGTACCGGCTCAGGCCCCTGGTCGAGTTTTCTCAATGGCGCGACCAACGTCGATCTCACACGCGGCGGCAGGGACTGGATCAGCCCGCGCGTGTTCAGCTTTCACGAGCTGGAGAGCGACCCGATCTTGCAGGCGCTGGCTTACACGCAGGTGCTTTCTGCCATCCGCCGCGACAGCCTGATCGACGAGCAGCCGCGCGTGATCGCCGTAGATGAGGTCTACCGCCTGATGCGCCATCCGTCGCTGCTGGAC
>JAIOHN010000109.1 GCA_019912985.1 Anaerolineae bacterium
GAATAAAGCACCACACTCTGTCCCTGCTCCAACGCTTCCAGTGCCTGTATCACCGCGATCACACGGGCTTGATCTGCCATATGTGGATCAACAAGTCCTACGCTGTCAAGCTGAATACCACAAAAGCCGCGTTCAATAGCATGGTCAATCTGCTCAGCAGAGACAGGTGAGGCACTGCCGGAAACCACCACAATCTGTTCAACCCTACCTGCTGAGCCGGGCAAAAAGTGTTTTTCAATAATTCCCGCTGCCTGCCAGTATGTGCTCAGCGCGTGTTCGACGCCGGATGAACCCACAGCAAACAGAGGTGTTTCACGGGCTAACGTCCATATCAACCGACCGATTTTCAGCAGATGGCTTTCGTCCATGGTATCGAAAAGGATGATTTCGGCACCAGCTTCTATCAAGGCGCGAAAGCGGGCCTCGATGGCTTCATCATCTGCCGCTAGCTGGCGCAGATCAATCAGTTCGATGCGACGCTGCGTTTGTTTTCCGAGGTGGATACGCAAATCGCTTTCGCCCATCGGCGTAACAGGGTGCCGGCTCATCGTTGGGTGACGGTCAATTCGATAGGTGGTATCACCAACCGTGGCAAACAGGTTGCCAAAGGCGACATAGCGCTTCAGACTTGGCACACCCACCATCAACGGCACCATAGGGGAGTGAAATACTTCACTGCCAATATCCGCTGCTTTGCCGATACTGCCCACTGTGGGCGATGAGTCGAAGGTCGAGCATACTTTGTAATGGGTTAGCGGCGCGTCAAGTGCTTTTAACGCCGCAAATCTGGGTCGCAGCTCACCTTCCATTTCTTCCGGCGACATCGACCGACTGATCCCGGCGACACCCAACGCACGCAGATTGGCGAAACGACCTTGCAACTGTTCCGGTGTGGGCGGCTCCAAAAAAAGTGCGGTCGGCACACCATTGAGCGCCAGTCCTTCCAGGGCATCGGTGGAGCCGGTGAAGTCATCACCGTAGAACGTCATCAACAGGTCATTCATAACGCCCCATATTTTTCGATGGCCTGTCTCAGGGCGAGATGATCCTGCGCATACACGTCGAGGGGGACATCTTGTATAGCCGCTTCCCATCCCTGACGCAAACTGGTAACACCGGCAGCTGGGCCACCGGGATGCGCCATGATTCCGCCGCCGGCCAGATAGATCAGATCGACACTGCCGAGCGCGTGATAAGTATCCGGCGCTTGACCAGCCCACTGCCCCGAAGAAAACACTGGAATAGCTGTTTTACCATCCGGTGTCGGTTCCAGACATTCCCGAGCCGAAGCAATAACCGACTCATCTGTTTCGCAGAATTTGTTGCGCAGGCCATTCACGTGAATCTGGTCGCATCCGGCCAACCGCAAAAACTTCTGGTAGGCGCGATAATCAAATCCCAACGCAGGGCTGCGTGTGAGTGCGCCCCAACCATTTCGATGACCGTGGATAGGAAGCTGACTGTACTTACGCAGATAGAGTAAACCAGCCAGGCCAACCGAAATGGTATTGACCATCACGCAGGTTCCGCCTGCATTCAGAACGGCATCATGATTGCGTAACATCGCGTCGATATCGCCACTGATATTAAACGCGTACATCACTTTTTTGCCGGTTTTTTCGGCATGGTTGTTAATGACGCTCATCACCGCTGCCACCCTCTCGCTTAAGGGCGAGTAAGGTGGATCAGCAATCAATTCATCATCCTTGATAAAATCTAGCCCCGCCTCACACAGTGTTTTCACAAGGCTGGCCGTTTGCGCTGGTGTAAGCCCCACACTCGGCTTGATGATGGTACCAATCAGCGGACGCCCTTCGACACCGGACAAGCGGCGTGTCCCTTCGATACCAAACTGCGGGCCAGGGTTGGCTGTAGCAAACACCTGTGGAACGACCACATCGAGCAATCGCAGACCAGAAAATGGTGCTAATTCGAACAGGTTACCTGCCACGGTCGTCATCAACTGCGGCAGTGATAGGCCAACATTCGCCAGTGGAAACGACAGTACGACCTCAGCACGGCGGTAGACCAGATTGTCAACACCTTTGGGCAACCGGGAACCGGGCAGCGAGGGCGCAGACACCGCTCCCAGTTCCGTGATCCGTTCGACATGTGCACCATGCTGCTGGCGCAATTCATCTGTTTCGCCCGGCACACGGACAAACGTGCCAGCAGACTGCTCCCCTGCCATGATTTCGGCAGCCTGTTCCAGTGGATAGGCCGTTTCAATCAGATAAGTCGCATAAATGCGATCCATGCAACGCCCTCAGTTCATCTTTGCGAAATGATTAAATACTCAACCCACCCGACAATCCTTCCATAAAGCGTCGAGATGTAAACGCGAAGATGACAATCAAAGGAAGCGAGGCGATCACATAACTGGCAAAGGTAATGCCGTAATCTGTGCCATACTGGCTGCTAAATGTCAGCACACCAATCGACACCGGAAAACGGGCGCTATCAAAAATTGAAACCAAAGGCCAGATAATGTCATTCCAGGTGAACAGCAGATTCAGAATACCTAGTGTCGCCAACGCTGGTACGGCCAGCGGCAGAGCAATCCGAAACAACAATGTGATCTCACCCGCACCATCCAGGCGTGCCGCCTCAAAATATTCCTGCGGCAGTGTCTCGAAGAAGGTCCGCATCAGGAATGTGCCGAAAACAATGTCAACTGCTGTCCACGGCAGGACAACTCCCTGAATAGTGTCGCCCCATCCAAAACTGATAATGACGCTGAACATCGGAATCACCAACAAAATGCCGGGGATCATGATGAGCGCCAGCATAGCAAAAAACAGTATCTGCCGACCAGGGAAACGGTAGCGTGCAAAGGCATAGCCGGTCAAACCCGAGATCAAAAGTGACAGAATAAGCGTGGGGATGGAGTAGCTAAAACTATTTAAGATCGCTTGAAGCATAGAAGGCAGCGCACGTTCATAGTTTTCAAGATGAAACGGCAGCACTGGAAGCCAGAACTGCGTAAAGAACTGGGTATTACTCTTCAAAGAATTTATAATCGTAAA
This sequence comes from Anaerolineae bacterium, assembly GCA_019912985.1. Taxonomy (GTDB): domain Bacteria; phylum Chloroflexota; class Anaerolineae; order Aggregatilineales; family Phototrophicaceae; genus JAIOHN01. The sequence continues at coordinate 3,027 of JAIOHN010000109.1, forward strand.
CACAAAGGGAATATAGGTCACGGTTGCCAGAATAGTCAGCACCAGATACAGCGGCCAATCACGCCGCCAGGATTGTTGTTTCGACTGAGTTCTAAATCGCAACATCGTAGGCCCTCCGATAACGCGCCCGCATAATAAAGATACTTAATACCAGCGTCATCAGCATCAGTACTGTTCCAATCGCCGATGCGTATCCATGTGCGCCATAGGTAAACCCCTGCGTATAAAGATAATAGCCCGGTGACATGGTCGAATTGACCGGACCACCCTGCGTCACGACCAGCATAGGCGCAAACTGCTGTAGGCCACCATTCAGACTCAAGATAAGAATCAGAGCCAATGGACCGCGTATAGCGGGCAGATCAATTGAGAAGACCCGGCGTAAGCGGCTGCAGCCATCAATGAGGGCGGCGTCATTTACTTCTGCTGGCAAATTTTGCAGTGCTGCCAAAATAATCAGGAAGCCGAAGCCAGCCACCGCTGGAAAACCGATGAATACCAGCGCCCAGAGCGCAGTATCAGGGCGGCCAATCCAGGGATAAGGCCGATTAAGTGCACCGATCCCGACCAGGAATTCGTTCAGCAACCCCTGGCGTCCAGCATAGATTTGCTTCCAGATCAACAAATCGACTGTTTGCGGAATCACCATAGGCACAGTGAAGATCAGCCGCCAGACGTTGCGCCAGCGTGCATTAGTCAGGTTGTAGACCAATTCCGCACCGATAAACGCCATGGTTATCGTCAGCAGACTACGGCCAATGGTGTATTTCAAAATGTTGGTTATGGATTGTAGGAAAACAGGGTCACTGAGTAGTGCCTGATAGTTTTGTAGGCCAACAAACTCACCCGGCTTGGGAATATCCCAAACGGTGAAGGAATGATAGATGGCCGAAACAGTTGGGTAGTAACGAAAAATAATCAGCAGAATGAACGCCGGAATCAAGAACAGGAACGGCACATAAATTGGCACCAGCCCCGAGCGCAACCGCATCCGTCCGGGCGCAAATCTTGATCGAAAACGCGGTTGATTTGCCTCAACAAGTTTATTTGCCATCAATAATCTCCAGGTATAAAACCGGGGCCAGTAAGCCTGACCCCGGATCGTGACACTGCATTACAACATCGTCAAGCGCCACCTCATACTTGTTAGGAGGGGCACCAGTCATAGGCTTGCTGCTCGCAAATCGCCAACATGCCGTCCCACCAGATTTCCTGGAGGCGGTCTTTGGTCGCTTCCACGTCTGTCTGGTCAAGGAAATAAGCCTGCATGGCAGTTGACCATTCGTCGCCTGCTTCAACCGTCAGACGGCCACTTGGGTCGCCGAACAGACGCTCTGGCAGCGCAGCCACGGCGCTGAAGTTTGTGACCACATCACCACCTTCGGTTCCGGCCACCATCGGGATAAAGCCGCGATAGGTCGAAGCCAGCGGTCCGAAGTTCTGAGGTGCGGACATCCACATGAGGAAGTCCACCGCCAGATCCAGCTTACCCGCTTCGGCGGTAGCCACCGGGATTCCATATTGACCAGCGGAACTCGGCCCACCGACGCGATAGGATACACCGGCTGCACCGGGGAAGTCCTCTTCAGTGAATGGTGGGAGATAAGCTACACCCCACTCAAAATCGGCAGATTCATCAACCTGCTTGTTGTTCCAGGTGCCGCCCCAGAAGGAAGCAACTTCCTTACTCAGGAACAGGCGCTGAATATCGTCAAGGCTGGTGATACCAATATAGTCCACTGGCAGAAGATCGGTGAACTGTTTTGAGATTTCCAGGTATGTGTCCATCCGCGGGTCGGTGGCGTCCAGCTTACCATCGTAGATTGCCTTGGCAACTTCTTCTGTATTGAGCATACGGAAGTCCCGCCCCGGCTGCAAAGCGTTGTATTCCTCCGTGAAGAGTTCAGGGGCCGCATCGTGCCAGACTGCTGACAGGAAGACATCATCAGCCCAGACCCAGGTCGACCAACCGGTTCCGGCCTGATATAACCCCACCGGGTCTACACCCAGCGTATCGCGGATTTTGTTCATGTCGGCGACGAATTCGCTCCAAGTGTCCCAATTCGGTTCGACACCGACTTCGTTGAACATATCCACATTGTAATACAGTGCGGTCTCCACCCAGTCGAGCGACACCTGATACCAGTGACCATCTGGGGCGCGAGTCTGGTTTATTACGTAGTCGGGGAAGGACTCGACCCAGCGTTCGCTGCCTGGCGTCCCTTCCTCAATGTAATGATTGGGCTGTTGCAGATAATCATCCATTGCTACCCACCAGTCACCCTGAACGCGATTTCGATTGCCATATTGATCCCAGGCAATATCTGGCGCTTCACCGGCGGCGACACGTGACGCAAGCCACGTATTATAATCCGTCCCAGCGGGAAGATTCGGGACGAGATTGATGGTGACGTTTGGATGCATCTCCATATACGCCTGTGCGACGGATTCCATCACAGCGGCGGTTTCAGGGTCCGACTCAGGATTATAGTAGTTCTGGGGATAGACGTTGAGTTCGCCAGAAAGCTCACTATCCTGAGCGACTACAGCGGCTCCCAATGTTGTGACTAACAGGCAAAGCATCAAAACAAGTATAAGTTTCTTTAACATGGTTCCACCTTCTTAACTAAATTACGATCAATCAGGGTAGTGATTAATTCGCGATTGATAAACCTCCTTTCGATGAGTGATACGGAATAATTTTATTTTTTATAATTCTACCGTCATTTGCAACAACTACCAAAGACGATGAAATTATCCAGATAATCATCCTATCGCCACATAGCGCCAGATCAGATTTTCTTCGCTTCCAGGGCAGATTTGACCGCCGTTACGCCCCGTGACGGACTGGACAGCACCGGTTTACCGGTGACCTCATGCAGGGCTTTCTCCATCCGGGCCATCGACCCCTGCGCCAATACCAACACATCAACCTCTTGTGCCAGCCGCTGTGCAGTATCGAGGATACGCTGGTCATGTTCCTCCGGCTTACCATTTACAAGCGCGTGATAAGCGCCTTCGGCCAACCCTTCAACAATCGAGACCTGTTTTCCCAGCCGGGTCGCCTGTGACTGGATAAGGCGAACTGTCGGTGCCAGTGTAGTAGGCAGTGTAGCGATCACACCAATCGTCTGGTAATTTTTGACCGCTTCTTGTGCCATTAATTCATCAATCTTGATGATCGGAATGTCAAACAGATTCTGTGCGACATCTACAACTTCACTCACTGACGAGCAAGTATTCAGAATGACATCCGCTCCAATCTCCATGCCAGTCTGGTAATACTGAATTAGCCGTCGGGCTACCGCAGGAGTGACATTACCTGCACTGACCACATCGTTAATAAGACTATCGTCAATGATATTGATCAGGCGACAATCTGGGATAAGTTCCTTAAAAACCTTCTGAAGCGGCTCAGCCAGCCCCTGCCCTGTGTAGATTGCGACTACAGTCGGCATAAGTTTACCTTTCTCCGTTTACCACGCGACCGGCATCCAGATTGCCATTTCACATTCACCACGGTTATCCCACGCAAAGTAGGGAATCAGCTGAATATTGATCGGTTTAAGTTGTGGTTGACGCACTGTCCTGTAAAGCTGATTCGCCCATGCCGATGATTCATCCTGCAACACCAGTGCCTGGCCTTGCAGCAGCGTCAGCGGCCCCGTATGATCAGAAAAACTGGTTACCTGACATGGCGCTAGTTGAATATTATTTGGAAACACGACATCATCCAACTGCACACCTTCTGGCAAATCGCACGATTCCAGACAGTATACGACTGGTCCACGCTTGACCGCGACATGGTTGCGCACTTCTTCAACCATCGGATGCGCTTCTAAAACTTGCACTGACATGGGCAGATGTAGTTGAATAACATCACCCACCTGCCAGGTTCGGTTAATCGCCAGATACTGCCCGCCAGGGAGATCACTTTCGTAAGCTACACCATTTATGGATACGTCTGCCCCACCTGCCCATTCAGGAATACGCAGCATGATCGAAAAAGCTTCGACCGGTGACGCATTCACGGTGAGCGTGACTTCTCCATCCCAGGGATAATCAGACTCCTGAGATAAACTTACAGCCCTGCCATCCGGGAGTGAGGTCTCAAGCGTACTGCTTCCATATAAATGCACCCATATCCCTTCGTCAGAGGTGCTATAGGCATAGTGAGAAGCCTGGGCAACCGTGCGCACAATGTTGGGTGGGCAGCAGAAGCAGCTAATGTATGATGCGCGTGTGCGCGACCAACGTAGATCAAATGGCAGGTCGCGCACCCGGCGTAACGGATTGGTGTAAAAGAACTTTCTGCCATCCAGACTGATGCTCGACAAAGCACTGTTATACAGTACCAGCTCCAACACGTCAGCAAAGCGCGCCTCACCGGTAATAGCCAGCATCCGCCAATTCCACAACAGGTTGCCGATGTTGGCGCAAGTTTCATTGTATGCGGTCGTGTTGGGTAGTTGATATTCGCGACCATAAGCTTGATGCACACGAGTGATTGTATGCTGCTCGGGGGTACCATCGGGTGATGCGCCATCATACAGCGCGCCACAACCGCCGGTGATATACATCTTCTGTGAAACCACATTTTTCCAGATGGTTTCCAGTGTGTTCAGTAAAGTCTCATCACCGGTTTCCATGTAAACATCCGCGACGCCTGCATAGAGATAATTGGCTCGAACCGCGTGTCCCACAGCGCGGTCTTGTTGGCGGAACGGCACACGATCTTGATTGTCATCACCGCCGCCTTCCACCAGATCGCGAATCTCGATCAGGTTTGCACCCAGGTCCCGATATTTCGGATCGCCAGTTGTGCGATATAAGTCGATCACTCCCATGTAGTGGGAGGGGCAAATAGCGTTACGTGCCAGCTTCGAGGCTGCCTCCTGGTAATATTTGTAGAGGTAATCGCCAGCTTTAACCGCAATCACCAACAGGCTGTCTTTGCCAGTGGCATGATAATGCGCGCAGGCAGTCGTCATCAGGTGACCCATGTTGTAGGTCTCGAAATCCAGGCGCTCCTGAAACGGCTCAGCATCTGTATCGCCCTGGCGCTCTCTGATAATCACTGGTGTGTGAATATAACCATCATCGCGCTGCGATTTGCCAATCACGTCGATGATTTCATCCATCAACTGGTCAAGCTGCGGATCATGGGTAACCACGTAGACATGAACAACCGCTTCCAGCCATTTGTAGAAATCGCCATCATGCCAGCGGGGGCCACAATGCTCACCCTCTTCAAGGCCAGCTGCAATTTTAAAATTGGTATAGGCATGACTGATCTCGGAATCGCGAAGCAGGTCCCACATGTTGTGAATCATCACATGGTGACACAGTTCAAATTCCGCTGCCCAGAAGCCACCCGTCCATCGAACGGCACCCATTTCGACATCGTGTAGACGAGCATAGGGGCGAAAATCTTGTTTTGGTGTTTCTGTAATCATCATCAAATCTCAAAAATAAACAGGATATTCTTTGTGCTAATTAATATTTACAGATTGCTCGAATCCGGCGGCCCTGTCAACTCCCGAATATGCAGCGTAGCGGGCATCTTAACCACCTGCGGCGGATTTTTGGGATAGTTGAGCCGGTCAGGCAGGAGGCGCACCACCGCTCGTCCACGGTTTGGACCACCCATATCAACGGCAGTTAGCGCGGGGTGCAGTATCTTGCGCCCACGGGATATTATCAAATCCAGCAAGAGAGATGTCAGCAGGAAAACGAAACAGTATTTACACCCACCTTTGCTTTGTAAGCGACATCGTATATCGTGATATTCCGGCGCTTATTCACGGTCAATTCATATTGCAAATAGGAACGTTCCTGTAATGTAACGTCAAATGCATATCTTGGCAAATAAGAGCAAGGAGAAGCAGCAACCATGTTGTGACAGAAGTCACGTTTTCTGAAGTTGCGAACACAGATTTCATAATGAAGCGCAGTTGTCCCCACAATTGTTTCTAGCGTAGAAACAAATGAAGCCACTTCAATTATCTTGTTCTGGCTGTGAGAGATAGAGGAGATTACTCTCTCATCCGCTCGGCCTCGACCTCGGCTCCGATGCGCAGAAAGATCGCACTGGCTTCCTGCCGCAGTTCCTGCCCACGGCTGAGATTCCCCTGGTTAATCTCGTAGGTCGCCCATGCTTTGAGGGTGTGGGCACGTTCGCCTTCCATGCCGGTTTCCTCTCTAATACGCAGGCTTTCCCCGAAGGCGGCTAATGCTTCGTAGCTGCGTTCATCAAGGCTTATTGGCTTACCAGTCACTGCAGCGACCTCACCCAGAGCACGCCAGCTCGCGGCCAAAAACTCCGGCGATTCGACTTCGCGAGCCAACCCAATGGACTGAAGCGCGTAATCACAAGCAAGATCGAATGCTTCCAGGCCGAGCTGGGTTTCTGCCATAAAGCGATAGGTTTCGGCCAACTGACCAAAGCCCGTGGTTTTAGCCATGTCAATGACCTGGAGAAGGTGCCGTTTAGCAGCAAGTAAATCGCCTAAGTGGAGACATGCACCGCCCAGATTACTGAGATACAGCATTTCGGCATCACGGAGGCCTATCTCACGTGCGATCTTGAGTGCTTCCTGGTAACCATCGTACGCAGCCTGATAGTCACCGCGGGCGTCAGCAACTGCCCCGACGTTGTTAACCAGGGCCATTGCCTGGCTGCGATCACCAAGATGTTGGAGTATTTCGGAAGCACGGGCGAAATGCTGTCCGGCCTGCTGATAATTACCTAATGTATATTGAATCCCACCCATCATGTTAAGGCACTGGGCCATCAAGGGTTCGTAATTCAATGCTTCGCAGATGGTCATCACTTCACTGGCGACCGCCAATGCGGTTTCGATCTCGCCGGTACGAAAGGCATTCCAGCCTTTGACAAAGATTGACTGAGCGATCTTCAGGCGGAGGTCAGCGGCGCGCGCAATTCGTTCCGCAGCTTCGGCGCTGGTTGTCGCGCCGTGAAAATCACCCTGATAGATTTGCGCAGTGCTGATGCCCAAACAGGCCTGCGCCTGCGCCATAGTGTCGCCCACTTGCTCGGCATCATCTCGCATCTGCGTGAAAATGCTCACGGCTTCTTCGTACTGTGCCTGCCAGTTCAGCATCGTGCCCAACCCATCGAGAATTTGCAAACGCCGTTCGGCATACTCAGGGTCGCTGGGGATAGACTTCAACGCAGCGCGATAATAGCTGATAGCCGCTTCAGGCGCGTAAGAGGACTGAGCATGTTTACCTGCACGTTCGAGCCACGGTACCGCCGCCAGCAAATCACCCGCTTCCTCATAATGATCACTAATGAGCGCAGCATAGTCATCCAGGGCATTGGCGTAAACCTTCTGCAAAGCCTCCGCGACCTGACGATGGAGCATCTGTCGCTTCTCAGCAGTCAACCCGGCGAGAATCCCCTCCCGCAGCTTGTCATGAGCAAAACGCCACTGTTCATTCATCACATCCAGCACGACAGCGTTGGTGCAGGTCGTAAGCCAGTCGTCCCACTTTGCGGGCGTAGTGGATGGACTGAGAGCAGCCAACAACTTGAGGTCCAGCTGGCGTCCAGCAATCGCGGCCAGACCGAGCAAATAGCGATCTTCAGTATTGATACGGCTGAGTCGCCGCTCGATAACCTGCTGGATACCACCAGCAAAGACGTGGTCAGGAAGTGTAGTGCTGCCAATATCACTCAAGCGCCCAACAACTTCTGCCAGTGCGCGAACGACTTCCACCAGAAAAAAGATATTGCCTTCAGTTTCTTTCTTGAGCAGAGCAATAAGCTCAGGCTGGCGACCTTGTTCGCCAAGCATAGAAGTGCTCAACTGGAGTATGCCTTCGTCGGTCAAACGCTCAAGGTGAATGGCGTGTGTTCCTGGAAGTTCTTCCGGCAAGTTGGGGCGTTCATCATTTCGATAATCACCCAAAATAAGCAGTGGTGAAGATTCGGTAAGTGGTATGAGGATACGTAGAATATCGAGACTTTCGACCATCCATTGCAGGTCCTCAAGAATAAAGACTACGGGCTTCTGCTGGTGGCGCAACACGTCGATCACAGCTTGCATCAAACGTTGTTGGCCTGCCTGCCCCTCAAGTTCGGCCACATCAGGGATGTTTCTTCCCAGCAGATCACCAATATCAGGGATAATTTGCTTGAGCACGCCAGCATCAAAATCGCTGAGTTCCGTCGAGAGCGCCAATCGTCGCAGCGGCGATCGCCAGGCATGATAGGCTAAACCGCCTTCAACAACACCCTGCCCCTGCAAAACCAATGCTCCACTCACCAGGGCATGCGTACGAATTTCGCTGAGGAGGCGGGACTTACCCACTCCACTTTCGCCACCTATCAGCCAGACACTGCCCCGACCACCAAGCGCCTCGGCCAGTGCGCTTTTCAATTGTGCAAGTTCTGCCTCTCGTCCAATGAACTGAGCGGCCTTGATGAAGCTCTCACGGATTTCAATCGACTCTGGCGGCAAAGGCTGGTCTATTGCCAGGCTGAGATCAGCAATAACTTCATGCGCAGATGAATAACGTCCATCGGCCTCTTTATGCAATAACCGCTGGATTATGGCGGCCAGTTCGCTGTTGATATTCAGATCCGTGGTATCCACAGGCTTGCTGAGAATTTCCTGAATCAGCAGATTGAGATTATTACGGCTGAAAGGATGAAATCCGGCGAAAATTTCATAAGCCATCATGCCAATCGCGTAGAGATCAGCGCTTTGACTGATAGCATCGCCTGAAAGCACTTCAGGTGCCATATAGGCAAATGTGCCAACCAGTACATCCTCATCCTGCCGTGTATTGCGCAGCAGTGCCAGACCAAAATCGAGCACCTTCACTTCATCTTCGTTTGTGACAAGTATATTTTCTGGTTTAAGGTCGCGGTGAATAATGCCACGGCGATGCGTATATGCCAGTGCCTCAAGCGCCTGAATCAACAGATCGACTTTGTGTTCGACTGACGTCCCCTGGGCTGCATTCAGAAAAAAGCGGGGCTTCTCCAGCAGAGTCATCGTGAAATAGGGATCACGGTCTTCATCAAAACCATAATCAAGCACACTGATGATGTGTGGATGATGAAGCGAGGCAAGGGTCTGGAACTCATGGGCGAGTGCAAAACGTGTGTTGGTAAAGCCAGAGCCAGTATCGCTCTCAGAATCATTAAACGTGTGCACACGTTTAAGGGCAACATGATGCTGAGTCAGGCGATCAAAGGCGCGATAGACGGTCCCCATACCCCCTGCTCCAAGTTGTTCAAGCAGTTGATAGCGATTATCAATCGTGAGATCGCCCAAAGTATCCATTATTGAGTCCCTGGTCACACAGAAAACTAGTCAATCATATATCGTTCAGGGAAAAACGACAAAAACAGCCTGAGAAGAATCCGGGCCGGTGAAACACCGACCCGGAAGAGTAGAGCGAAGAAAATCAGGCGGGAGTGCAGGAGATATTGGTACCATCATCGGTGCAGGTGTAATTCTCCAGCAATTCGGTTGAGCCATTACGAAGCACCACTACCCGCGCGGATTGCCAGCGAGCAGAACCATCCTGAAGACCTCGGACTGACCACTTGCCATTCGGGCAGCCTGCCTGCTTAGGTGTGGGCGAAACTGGCGGCGGCGAAATGGTGGCCGGGTCAGGAATTCGAATGTAGACAGATGCATTCCCGTTCGAGTCTGCCTGAAGCGGTTCGGATTGAATAGTGATTGCAACTTCGATGGGATTACGGCCCAGGGCGACATTGCCACCTTTATTGACACATTCTGCGCTGACAAGTGCGGTTCCAGTGAGCACCGTGACCACATCGTTATTCGTCGTATTGCCAAGTCCGCGAATCACGCCAGTCAGAATCAATGAGCCACGACCAAAAGAGAACACCCCACTGATGGCCGCGTAAACCGGAAATGCTGCCACACTACAAGCCAATAAAACAAGTAAAAATAATTTCAGGCGCCTGTACATTAGCTCTACCCCCATGATCTATTTATATTTTGTCTACCGATTAGACTGAAGTATAGCTTAAGAAACATTTCACTTACCTTGCACAATGAGCCTGGAACACTAAATATTTGCCTCAAATAGCGTTCTTCTGTGATTCCTGCGGTTACAGACCGGTGTTCTGTGTGATCTTGAAAGCAAAGGCATGTTCACAGGGACGATCATCAGGCCGCTCAATTGCTAGCCCCTCATCTGTAAGCTGCCAGGCAAGTTCTTGCTCCGAGCCAACTATTCGCACGGACTGAATCTGACCCGGATACACATCCTTCAGCGACTTAATCGTGAAATGCTTCGCAGGCCACCCAAGGCTGATAGCATAAAGTACAGCATCTTTGACCGTAAACCGAAAGTCTTCCCCGGTGTATTTGATTTTTTCCTGAGTATCACTGAAAGCTCCCTCAGCTTTCATTTGGGTCGGACCTTCACCATATTGATGCCAGGGGACGGTATCATAAATCGCCTCCCCATTCACATTCAGCCACGCACCTATCCCCTCAAGAATCGCCACGGCTTCTTCAGGCAGTTCCCCATTGGGTTTTGGTCCCACATTCAGCAGCATATAACCATTCTTGCTGACATTATCGACCAGATATTGAACAAGTTCGGTTACTGATTTATAAGGCGTACCCTTCATATAACCCCATGCGGAGCCGTCATCGACAGTCGTATCAGTGATCCATTCATAATACGTCTGGTCGGCCATCTTCCCTAGCTCAATATCCACCACTGCCGTTCCAGGCGGGAGGTTATCCCATTTGTAGCTAACGACCACTTCCCGGCCCCACGCCTGTTCTTTGTTGTAGTAATAGGCGAGGAAATCTTGCTTGTACTGCTCTTGGATAAACTTGAGGCCGAAGTCGAACCAGATATAGTCCGGCGTGTATTTATCTACCACCTCGACCAAACGGGATCGCCACCGGTCAAGGAATGCCTTGCTCGGTTTATCCTGCGCTGCCCATTCATCTTCATGTGATGTTCCACCGGCGTTGACGGATAAATCGAGATTGTGAAGTTCACCGTATAACCCGGCATAGCGCGAATCGGCTGTGTCAAATTCCTTGATCCAATGCGGGTAAAACCACCAGTTCTCGGCATGGTGCATCGCCACCATGAACTTCATATCCTGCGCGCGAATAGCGCGCTCAAGCTCGCCAACCACATCGCGCCTGGGTCCCATTTTCGCGGCATTCCAATCCCCATAAGCGGTATCCCACATCGGAAAACCATCATGGTGTTCTGCAACCGGCCCCGCAAACCGCGCGCCAGCCTTCTTGAACAGCTCAGCCCACTGATCGGGGTCGAACTTGTCAGCGGTAAACATTGGGATGAAATCTTTGTAGCCAAATTTAGAGGGATGGCCGAAGTTGCGTACATGATAGTCGTATTGGGGAGTACCTTCCCGGTACATATTGTGAGGATACCATGACACGTTTGGACCAGCCGCTGGTACCGAATAGATGCCCCAGTGTGTGTAGATACCGAACTTCGCATCCCGGAACCACTGGGGTGTCTGATGCATCCTTAATGAACGCCAAATTGGTTCATACTTCTGGATCATAAAATTACTCCTACTCAGCAATGAAATCAATCATCGTTCACAACACGATGGTCATCATGTGGGTACTATTTCTTGAATCAGCTTCGAACGAACATACAGTGCAGCCAAGTATGCCAGGTTACTTCATATGATGTGAATTATGTACATGAGGTGCTGTTTTCCTCAAGCACCAGAAAGCCTAAAAGCAGTCATTTGAACACCTAAATCGTGACTTCTGCTGAATCTGTAGCAAATCCGTTTCCACAAAACCTTAATTATCAATCACGTTTTTCACAACTATAGTAGAGTTATATCCCTAGGTGATCGTGAACAAGAGGCAAACCCCGTGACGCTCATTATTGCGTTGACTAACAATATCACCCTGCTTTTGGCATTACTCTTCATTTACAATCTCTTAAAATCGCACATTCTGTGCCTGAAATCCCCGCAGAACCAATTCATCCAGGGTGTGATCTTTGGCCTGTTCGCGCTCATTGCCATGATGATCCCTTTTCAGTTAGCCCCTGGGTTGGTTTTTGACGGACGCGGCATCATCCTAAGTATCGCCTCCTTATTCGGTGGCGTAATTCCAGGATTTATCACAGCGATATTCATCATCCTGTACCGCCTGACGCTTGGCGGCGTGGGAGCACCGTTGGCCGTGGGCAGCGCGATTACTATGGTTACCGCCGGGTTATTGCTAAGATACCTTCTGGCGCGATACGAACGTCGCGTTTCCGCACCCTCGCTGGTGTTATTGGGCTTGATTCAGGCCGTGGTGTTGATTTTCTGGTTATCGCTTGCTCCACTGCCGCTGCGACAGCAGGTGATGGGAGTTGTTGCCCCACCAATCTTTATCCTTTATCCAGGAGGCATCTTGCTCGCTGGTTTGCTGTTCCAATTTATGGAGCGACAAGCATCGATGGCTGAGGCTTTACGCAAGAGTGAAGAACGCTATCGAACAGTGGTCACATCAATGTCCGATGGCGTGATCATCCGTTATGCTGATGGAACGCCTGGCACAATGAATCCGCAGGCAGCGCGACTGGTGGGTCCAGTAGCCGACATGTTACTAAATCTCACCAAATTGCCTGCGGGCTGGCGAATCATCCATGAGGATGGTACGCGTGCGCGAAAAGAAGACTTGCCCTCGGTGATTGCAATACAAACCGGCGAGGCGAAACAGAATGTTGTCATTGGGCTTCAAAACCCAGATGGATATACCACCTGGTTTTCCAGCAGCGCGCAACCGCTTATCAAACCGGGTGAGAGTCAGCCTTATGGCGCAGTTTCCACTTTCTCGGACATCACATTTGAACGGGAAGCGAAAGAGCAGCTGGCTCATGAGCGTAATTTACTCCGCACGCTGACAGACAGTATTCCCGACTATGTTTTCGTCAAAGACACTGAAAGCCGCTTCATGATGGTGAATAAAACAGTGCTCAATGCAGGTGGCATGACCGAGATGGAACAGATTGCTGGAAAAACCGACTTCGATTTCTTTCCATCCGAGCTTGCCCAGTCGTTTTATGATGATGAGCAGCAACTATTAGCTTCGGGACAGGCACTGGTCAATCGTGAAGAAGAGTCTATTGACCTGTTGACCGGGAAGAAAATATGGTTCCTGACTACAAAAGTACCACTGCGAGACAAACGGGGCAATATCGTGGGACTCATTGGGATCAGCCGTGACATCACTGAACGCAAACAATTGGAGGCGCAAGCACTGGAATTGGCCGCGGAGCGACAGCGCATGAACGTGCTGAACAAATTTATGAACGACATTTCTCATGATTTCAAAACACCTCTCACAGTAATCAATACCAGCGTCTACCTGCTGCAAAAAACAGATGATCCGGTGCGGCGACAGAAGGAGATCGAAAAACTTGAAACCCAGGTCAGCCGGCTCACGAAACTGTTTAATGATTTTCTGACAGTCACGAATCTGGATAACGCTGCCTTCCTTGTAGCATTACAGCCAGTGGATATTAATCGATTGGTTAGCATGGTGGTCAACGAAACAACCTCGCTTGCACTGCAAAAACACCACACGCTCTCATTCGAGCCTACAAGTAACCTGCCGATGATTGATGGCGATGCTATTTCGCTACAACAAGCAATCGCTAACGTCATTACCAATGCCATCAGTTACACTCAGGATGGTGGCAGAATTACAGTAAAAACGTATGAAGAAGCAGATCATGCCGTTATCGAGGTGCAGGATTCTGGGATTGGCATCCATCCAGACGATCTCTCCCGCATTTTTGATCGTCTATACCGGGCAGATGAAGCCCGCTCTACGCATACTGGCGGCTCAGGACTCGGCTTACCGATTGCAAAACAAATCATCGAGGCACATGAGGGGACCCTCACCGTTGAAAGCAAATTGGGAGAAGGCAGCATTTTCCGGCTGTGTTTGCCCTTAAGCAGGGAGCCTGTCCTCATTTATTGATGCGCTACTCGCTGCCGGGCTGTATCGTGGCAGCAATGTGTAGGGGAAGAATATCAACTATCCTGTGATTCCTCACGCCCTGCCAAAAACTGAGCGGAACTGCTTTAAGTATCACCAGCAGTTCCGCTCAGTTAATCTCTGAAATTGTCGTAAAACGGATTTAGTTGATTTCCCTAAAAATTCACCTAATTTCGTTCAGTCAACAAATCAACTGGTTAAATAAGGATAACTTTATAACTGCCCGATAAAGGGTTCGATTGCTTCTTTGGTAATCGCAGTTTCGTACAACGTGTCCAGGCGATTAAGGTCATACCAGGGATTACAGACATATTCGACCGAAAGGGTGCTGTCGTAACCCTGCGCTTTAAGCCGATTCACGACTTCAACCCAGTTAATAGTGTTCTCCTCATAACGCACCTGAAGTTTACCTGGACGTGCCGGGCGAATATGCACATGATCGCTATACGGCAGAAGCTGGTGAATCCGTTCTTCGGGAATGTACTGCAACACGAAGTGTGAATAATCGGCGGTAACTTTTGCTTCAGGCGCATAGTGATCAATCAGTTCAATCGCCAGTTCAGGCGTATAAGTCACTGATCCCATATGCGGTTCAAAGCGCAACTTGACCCCATATTCACCGCAAATATCAGCCGCTTTGTTCATTTCCTGGCCTGATATTTCGAGATTTTCCGCCAATGATCGCTGTGGGTGATCGACCCCCGGCAAAATAGTCATCCCAGGAATGCCAAGTAGTTGGCAAAAATAAGCGCAGGCTTTAACCAACTCCATGTTTCTTTGACGTATGGATGAATCAGGGTCATTCAAGCTGTGCTGGTCAGGTGACACGCCAAATTGAGGAAAGAAATCAACTGCATCCAGCTCATACTTATCCAACAGGGAGCGCACCATATCAGCCTGGCCTTGAGGATTGCTCAGAATATCTTCAGGCTCAATGCTGCATCGTCCACGTGCATGGAAACCGGAAATATCGACCCCTTTAAAGCCCAGGTTCTTAGCCACTGCCAAAACACCGTCCAAGGGGAGGATTTCAAAAGCGTGTCCGCTGACTGTTAATCGCATCTTCACTACTCCTCTAGACTAGACATACAGCAGGTTATGGACCGCTGCATCCTATCTTATATAATCTGTGGTATTGTATATAGAAATCCGCTTATTGCCAATTTGACTATGTTAAGCCACTATTAGCCGGTTGAAGAAAGGTAGTGCATGTCCCTCAAAGATCAAAGCCAGCCCAAAACCAAAAAGGACACCATCGTCGAGATCATGCGCGAAGCTATCCTCGCTGGCGAGCTTGTCCCTGGTGAGCGCCTTCTTCAGGAGGAGCTCGCCGAACGCTTTGAGGTCAGCCCCACCCCCATCCGCGAGGCCATTCAGCAGTTAGTCGCAGAGGGTGTCCTCAGCCACAGCCCCTACCGTGGCGTCCAGGTGGCGGAAGTCCGACTTGAGGCGGTGCGTGAGGTCTACCTGATACGCAGTGTGCTTGAACAGCTTGCCACCCAGATGGCAGTCCTGAATCTACGCATCGTTGACGTGAGGCAGCTGCGGCTTTACCAGGATGAAATCCGTCAGTGGGTCGAACAAGACGATCTTCAGGCACTGCGCAAGCCCAATTACGAGTTCCACATGCTCATCTACAAAGCCGCCGAAGCCCCCCTACTCCTCCACATGATTCGCACCCTGTGGACCAAGTTCCCATGGGACACCCTGCATGTCCTCCCCAATCGGGCGCAGGCAGCCCTCGAAGAGCATCAGCAAATTCTGGATGCCATCCATGAAGGCGATGCGGAGTTGGCAGGGCAACATATGCGCCAGCACATCGAAAGCGGTTCGGAAGCCCTGCGCGACTTCCTCTCTAAAAAAGAGGCATAGACCGCAGCGCTTAGCGGCTAACATTACCTTCCCGAAGATGATATTTTCGCACCACCGCTTCGATCACTTCAACGCCCAGCCCCGGACCTTCCAGCGGATAGATCCAGCCATCAACATGAGCAATCGGATTGGTGACCAACTCATGCTGCATTGGGTTTTCAACCGGTTTTAGCTCGAAGATGTTCGAGTTTGTGCTGGCAATGGCTACATGGATACTGGCCGCGCCATTGATCGCCGTACTCCAACTATGCGGGTCCATTTCCACATGATGTCGTGCAGCCAACTGTGTGATCTGGTGCATCCCTGTCACACCTTCGGTACGCCCTGGATCCACGAGAATCACATCGCAAATATCCGCTTCCAGCAGGCGCTGATAATCATTGAGGTTCCAGAAGCGCTCACCAAAGCCGATGCGCATCTCTGGAACCGCCTGTCGCAGATGAATATGATCAGCCATATTATCGGGATGAAACACATCTTCCAACCACGTAAGTCCATACTCAGCGAATGCCCGCGCCATTTTTACGGCATAGGGAACATCCCATTTCATCTTGGCCCCGATATCCACGATAAAACCAGCATTCGGGCCAATGGCCTCGCGCACCGCTTTCACAAAAGCAATATCACGCTGCGCATCGACTCCCAGATTTGCGTGGCCTTTTTTGCCAAAACCTACTTTGACAAGCTGATAGCCCTGTTCGATATATCCGGCAAGCTCCGCCGCCATATCATCAATCTCGGACGCTTTCGGATGTGTACTGGCACACACGGGCAAGCGATCTTTTTGCTTGCCACCCAGCAGCTTATAGAGCGGTTGCCCCAGGATTTTCCCCTTCAAATCCCACAGTGCCATGTCAATCGCACTGATGGCAAATGCAGCAATTCCACCTGCATCACCATACCACCACACTTCACCGCGCAAATCGTTCCAGATTTTCTCGTTTTCCAGCGGGTCGCGCCCGATCACAAGATCAGCGAGTCCATTTTCGATTAACGCCGTGGTTGCGAAAGTTGATGGTCGAAACTGGGAAATGCATTCCCCCCAACCGACCATACCATCATCGGTTTCCAGGCGGACCAGAACCACATAACGGTCTGCATAATCATCATTTGGTTCCTGATAGCACAGGGGAAATACATCTACTTTTTTAACAGGCATAATTTATTTCTCCAGGATGAAGGTGCTGTCGCAGCAGCACAGCATGAAAAGCGGCTATAGTTACTGTTGCATGATTGGCGATATTCGGCAAAATAGTGAGGAGGCATCAACAATATAC
>JAIOHN010000110.1 GCA_019912985.1 Anaerolineae bacterium
CTTCTTCAACCGTGTAATGGTGATCCAGCGCGTAGTTCATGGCCTGCATCCCCGACATCGACATAAAGCGGTTGCCGATAAAATTCGGCTCGTCTTTGGCGATGACGACACCTTTGCCCAGGCGGCGGGTGGCGAACTCCACCATGTAATCGACAATCGCCGGGTCAGTCTGCGGGTGGGGGATAACTTCCAACAGGCGCAGGTAGCGTGGCGGATTGAAGAAATGCGTCCCCAGGAAACGGCTCTGAAAATCTGGACTCAGCCCTTCCGCAATCGCCTTAATCGGCAGGCCGGAGGTGTTGGTCGAGACAATCGTCTGCGGGCCGACGACTTCAGCCAGTTTCGCCATCAGGCTTTGCTTAATGTCCAGCCGCTCGACCACGACCTCAATCACCCAATCGACCCCGGCCAGCAGATCGAGATCATCTTCCAGGTTGCCGGGCTGGATGAGTTTGAGATCATCGGGGCTGAATAACTGCGCCGGGCGCGCCTTTTGCATGGCTTGCAGCCCGCCCAGCACGATCGCGTTGCGGCCCGGATCGCCCGGCTGCGTGTCCTTCGCCGGGATGTCGAGCAGCACCACCGGGATGCCCACCCCGGCCAGCAGCGCAGCGATGCCGCCGCCCATCGTGCCGGAGCCGATCACCGCCGCTTTTCGAATGTTGTAATGCATCTTATTTTTAACCTCTCAGTAAATCACTCTAAACCTAACGACTTTTGAGCGCCTTCGCGCAGCGCAATCATTTCGTCACGGTGTTCGGCCTCATGCTGGCATAAATGGTGCAGCACCCACTCCGGCGTGACATCGTAAGCTTCCAGCACACGCGCCCGGCGAAAGTCTTCCAGGCTCATCTGCTGGTAGGTATCCATCAGTAACGCACGGGTGAAATCCAACCGCTGCCAGTGATCGGCCAGACTCACGCCCGGCACATGCATCAACTGGTCTTGCTCATCACGCACTTCATAAGGAAAGTGGTCCCACACGTGTGAGGGCAGTTTGCTTTCCAGCACTTCCGTGCCGAGCCAGTCGATTTCAATCGCCGCGATGTGATAGAGCAGGGTGCCGATGCTGTGGCCTTCCGCTGTTTTCTGCCAATCAACCGCACGCTCGTCTAATCCATCCAGTGCCCGCCGGGTGCGCCGCCGCGCATCGTCAATCATCCACAGCCAACGCCCGATTTCCGGGTCTCGCGCTGGCAGTGCTTCAATAAGGTACTGTCTTCGTTCTGGCATCTCAAAGGCACTCCCTATCGTGAACAGGACGGCTGCTGGTCTTAATCCAGTATGAGGGCGCGCAAGAATGTCTCTGCCATTTGCTCGGCGATCTCTGTTCCGTTGAGGCGGCCTGTGGGTTGATACCAGACGCTGATCCAGTTGTGCGCGCCAAGCATCGTTTTCACAAAGATCGGGACATCCACTGGACGAAAATCCCCGGCTTCAATTCCATCCTGCACCACCTGACGGAAAAGCCCCTCAAAGTAATCACGTTGGCGAATAAAGCGACCCGCTTGCGCTTTACCGGTCGCTGTGAGCAGCGAGCGAATTTCAAAAATCATTGCCGCGCCGACAGCGGTATTATCCGTCTGCCCGGTGACGTGAATGGCGATCATGGCCCGCAGCTTTTCGCGGCAGTCTTTGTCCGACTGCGCGATTGGTTCCATCCGGCGAATGATCTCATCCAACCCGGCTTCGAGCACGGCCAACAACAGCATATCTTTGTTTTCAAAGTGGTGGTAAAGGCTGGCCGCGGTCAGGTTCACCTCGGCGGCAATGTCTTTCATGGTGGTTGCTTCGTAGCCATTTCGTTGAAGGATATCCGCCGCAGCGACCAGGATTTCCTGGCGGTTGACCGATTGGTCAGCAGGTTTGCGCGCCAAAAGTAGTTTGCCCCATCCATAATAATCTAATCTTCGTTTAATTATAGGTTGTGGCCGGGGGCTGTCAAGCGCATCGAGACGTGTTCACCGCTATAATGGAAAACGTTTGGCTGAGGTAAGGAGCGACGATTTGAAGCAGGGACGTAACCGAACGCTGCTGTTGGGATTGCTTAGCGGTGTGGTGGGGGTAGCCGGGTTGATTTGGACAATGCTGCGGCGGCGATCCAGTCCAGTGCCGGTCATCCCGCAGGAGCAGGAGCCTGTGCAGGTCGTGATCCCCGAAGCAGCGCCAGCGCCCGCATTACCGCAGGCTGTCCCGCAGCCAACCCTGCTGCGATTGATAAGCGCTGGCGGTGGCTTGGCCTGTTTGATCGCATTCCAATGGCTGCTGTTAAGATCACGCCAGCCGGTGCTGCCAGTGATGTTGTTTGGTCTGGGTGTCGTTTTGCTGCAACCGCTGTATGCCTATTTCGAAAGCCGCTGGCTGGCCGAGCCGCCGGAGCTATGGCCTGCGCGTGTGAGCCCGCCGGGCGTACGCAACCGTGCGCTGTATTGGGCAGCAGGCTGCTTTTTTGGTTTGATCGCCGCCCTGCTGACGGTGGGTGGTGTGCCGGGGTCGCTGCGAATTTTGTCGTGGCTGCTGGCGGTGTTTGCGCTGTCGTGGGCAGTGCTCAACGGTGAGCGCTTCTGCCCGGTTGCCTGGCCGCCGCGCTACGAAATGGCGATTGTCATCGCCCTGGGTCTTGGCGCGGTGCTGCTGCAAATCTTCACGCCCAGTTTTGAGAATGGCCTCAATCTGATTCTGGTTCCTGCGGCAGTGGTGGTGGTTTATCTGCTTGGTCGCACCTGGGATGGTCCGGCGCTGGGCCTGACCGCCGCCGCACTTGCGACGGTTTCCGGTTGGCTGCTGGCATTGGGCAAGACTACTACCTGGGAAATCGCCCTGGCGTCCCTGGGAGCGCTATATGTGCTGTCGCTGCTGCATCTGCCACGCCGCAAAGCTATGATCGGCGCAGCGCTGGCGCTTGGTTTGGGGACATTGATCAATCCGGCGTTTGTGCTGGCCGGGGCGCTGCTGCCTGTATATACCGTGCTGGCGTGGCTGGATAACCGGCACGCGCGTTGGCAGCATCTGCGCGATACGCTGGTGATCGTGCTGCTGGCATTGGTGGTGATGCTGCCGGGCTTGCAGGATTTGAATCGCTTTATTGAGAGCCTCGCACCGCCGGTCGTCGTTCTGGAAGAAGATGAAGTACCGCCGCCTGCCAACCCGCAGCTTTCCCCGTTTGAGGGCCTATCAACCTCGCTGCTGATGTTCAATCTGGCGAGTGATCCCAATGTGTTGCATGGAATCGTCTGGCGGCCTACATTTGGTCCGCTGTCGGCTGCCGCCCTCATCGCTGGCGTGATGGGCAACACCTGGCTGCTCTATGTACGCCGCCGCTGGCGGGATGCACTGCTGCTGGCGGCGCTGGTGTGTCTGCTGCTGCCCGCGGCTGTCAATCCGATGCTGCCAGTGCGTTATCCCGATTTGCAGCGGGCGGCGGGAGCGCTGCCGCTGGCATTGATTCTCGCTGCCTACGGGCTGATGTTGATTGGTCGCCTGGCGGTGATACGCCTGGGCCGGGCGGGATTAATCCTGGTGCTGCTGCTGTTGGGCATTGGCCTGGCGCTCACCCTGCTGGATTGGCAAAATCACTATCGAGAGGTCTTCTTACCCCTGCTATTCTGAAAATTCAGCGTAAATTCATGAAAAATTACAGCGTGTTTCATTTTCATCAACGTATATTTTTATAGCGAAACGTTGAATCTGGAGCACCTATGACTTATTTCCCGCTTGTTGAGTATGACCAATTGACCGATGACAAGTCGCGACGGGTGTATGACGAAATCAAAGCCGAACTGGGCTTTGGGATCGTTCCGAATCTGTTCAAGTCGATGGCCTTCAATGCGGATTTTCTGGAAGCGAATTGGAATCAATTTCGCTGCACCATCCTTCAGGGTGATGTGCCGCGTACGCTCAAGGAGATGATCGGAATTGCCATCTCCCAGACACATGACAGCCAGTACGCACTGCAAGTACATCTGCATGGTTTATCGGCGTTGGGCATCAGCGAGGAAGTACTGCGTCTGCTGGTGCAAGACTTTGAAGCCTGCCCACTGCCCGCACGGGAAAAGGCGGCGATCCGCTTTGGTTTGCTGGCTGGCACAAAGCCCAAAGAACTCAAACCGGAACACTTTGAAGAACTGCGTCAGCAAGGATTGGATGAAGGCGAAATTTGTGAGTTGATCGCTACGGCCAATCTTTTCGTGGGCGTGAACCAGTATACGGACGCCATTGATCTGGAAATTGACGCCTTATGAGTGATGTGTTTCATCTTCCAAGCCTGGGCCGGTTGGAAGAGCTGAGCCATGAACAACTGCTGACGATGGTGCGACGGCTGTTAGGGGAGGCCGACTCGCTTTCCAGCCGTATTGCCGCGGTCAACGAAATTGGCCTGGCGATCAACCAGGACTTGAACCTGCCGGAGATTTTGCGCATTGTCTCCAAGCAGGCGAAATGGCTGCTGGATTTCGATTACTGCGGTGTTTGCCTGCATGATGAAGACAGCCTGTGGTATGTCGTGGATTTGTTTGGTTGCTCAGGTGTGTGGGACTCAGAAAAGTCGCCTCGTTCGCAAAATCTCGGCTATGTGCTGAAAAATGGCATGACCTACCTGGGCGACGACGAGTCGAATGGATTGTTTATGGCTGGGTTTGCCTCGCAGATGATTTTGCCACTCACTCATGGTGATCAGGTGCTGGGCGCGATTTGCTTCGGCGCAAAGGAGAAGCAAGTCTACACACATGATGATCTGCGCGTGGCACATTTACTGGCGTTACAGCTTTCATCAGCAATCTACAATGCGTATCTCCTGAACGACTTGAAAATGGCTGAAGAAGGCTTGCGTTCCTATTCGGAAGAACTGGAACGGCGTAATGCCGAACTGGACGCTTATAATCACACGATTGCTCATGACCTGAAATCGCCGCTGACGGCGATCCCGCTGCGCACCTATATGATCCGCAAGTTGTTGGAGAAGGGGCGCACGGATCAGGTACTGAGCAGCCTGGACGAAATTAATGACACGACGCAGCGCATGACGCTGATGATCGAGCAGCTATTGTGGCTTGCCAAGCTGCGAAATCCAGCGGAAAACGCGGTGCCGGTGGATGTCGAGAAGGCAGTCGCCGCGGCGGTGGGGCGTTTCTCCGAATTATTTGGCAGCAAGGGGATTAAGCTGGAAGTGATGCCTGATCTGCCATCAGTGGTGGGTCATGTTCAGTGGCTGGAAGAAGTTTTTGCCAATCTCATCAGCAATGCGATCAAATACATGGGTGTTGATAATCCCGCGCCGCTTATCGAAATAAGCGCTACGCCTGAGCAGCATATGATCTGCTACCGGGTTCGGGATACGGGGATGGGTATTCCGCTGGAAAAGCAGGCGCATCTGTTTGAGATGTTCACCCGTGTGCATCCTACAGAAGCCGAGGGGCTTGGCCTGGGATTGTCGATTGTCCACCGCATCATCACCAACCTGAACGGTGAATTGGGCGTGGAGAGTGTCGAGGGTGAGGGCAGCACCTTCTGGTTTAAACTCCCGGCAGTTTCCTGATTTACGGCCATCAGCCCGGTTGTATCACAGAACTAAAACGCTTCGCCTGCTCGATGGGGTTCCCAAAGCCACGGGCAAACGGTAAAATTCGATGGATCTCGGAGACAGGAGCGATCATGCAGGACGTGCGCTGGACCAGTTTTGACCTGATCTTCTTTGACTGTGATAGCACCCTCTCGACGATTGAAGGGATTGACGAGCTGGCGCGCCTGAAGGGGAAAGAATGGCGTGTGGGTGTGCTGACCGAAAAGGCCATGAACGGCGATCTCGACCTGAGCGAAGTCTATGGCAAGCGGCTCCAGGCGATCCGACCCACACGCGGTCAGCTTAAAGCCATCGAAGAACGCTACTGGGAAACCATGGTGCCGGACGCACAGGCGGTGCTGGATACCTTGCGCTTTCTGGGCAAGCAGGTATTCATCATCAGCGGCGGATTGGCGGAACCGGTGCGCGGCTTTGGCAAGCGCTTGGGCGTCTCGCTGGATAATATCCGCGCGGTCGAGCTGGAATACGATGAACTTTCCGGCGATTGGTGGCGTTATTATGAGCCGCAGACCCGCTATCGCCAGCAGTACCTCGATTACGAAGAAGGTCCCCTGACGGTATCCAGCGGTAAACCCTTCATGATTAACGAACTGGCACAGGGCAAGCACGGACGGCGTTTGATGATCGGCGACGGCGCATCGGATCTGGCGACGCGTAACGTGGTTGATCTGTTTGTCGGTTTTGGCGGTGTGGTAGCGCGGGATAAAGTGCGCGATGAGGCTGAGGCCTTTATCAGCAGTCCATCGCTGGCACCCATCCTGCCGTTGGCGACTGGCCCGGCGGGATATGCCAAAGTAAAAGGTACGCCCTATCAGGAAGTCTTTGAGCGCGGCGTGACCCTGGCGCAGCACGAAGCCCTGTCACTGAAAAACTCGGATTTACGCAATATGTTTGAGAAGGCATTCGCAACCCATGAGTCATAAGTTCAAAGCAGTGATTTTTGATATGGACGGCCTGCTGGTCGATTCCGAGACGGTTTGGGCGCAGGTCGAAACCGAAATGATAGAAGAACGTGGGCATCGCTATACCGCTGCCGAGCGTGAGCAGCTTGTGGGGCTGCGCCTGGACGAGTTTTCGGAAAAGGTGCTGGCGCTGTACCCGTTTGAAGAAACCCCGACAGAGTTTCGTGTTGAATTGACCGAGCGCATGCTGCAGCGGATTCCGCTGGTGGTGAAGGATCATCCCGGCGCAGCGGAATTGATTGCTTACATCGCGGAGCAGGGAATCCCGACCGCGATTGCTTCCAGCTCCCCAATTTCGATCATTGATACCACCGTCGAATCACAGGGGTGGGGCGAAGTCTTCAAGCTGCGAGTCTCGGCGGATACCGTAGGGCGTGGCAAACCGGCTCCTGATGTTTATCTGAAAACGGCAGATTTGATGGGGATTGATCCAGCGGACTGCCTGGCGTTGGAAGACAGCCCCAATGGTGCGCGGGCCGCAGTCGCCGCAGGCATGACCTGTTTCGCAATACCCGACCGCTCGCACAGCGATCATCATGCTTTTGATGGCATTACCCCGCATGTATTAAACAGCCTGTATGATGTCCTGGAATGCCTGCGCGAGGGAGTAGAGAACAACTGATGATGAACCGTATCCCCACCAGCGAAAAGACGTTGAACGTTCTGGTTGCGACCGATCTCACCGATGACAGCCTGCAAATTCTGCGTGGGGCCGAGGATATTCATCTTCAGACCGTGACTCCGCATCTGCCAGCGGTTCGCGAGGCACTGCCGGATGCCCATGCGCTGATCGCCAGAGAGGATATTCTGCTTGATCGTAACCTGCTCGATAAAGCGCCCAACCTCAATGTGATCGGGCGGGTCGGGGCTAGTCTCAGCGGGATTGATCTGGAAGC
>JAIOHN010000111.1 GCA_019912985.1 Anaerolineae bacterium
ATCCCGCCCGGTTCTGCCGGGTGGGATTTTTATCGTTCCTTCGTTGCGCAATCCAAGATGAACCGTCATTTCGGCGGGCCATACGTGAAAGTTTCCCTGCCGTACAGGCATAACGATTTCCGAAGGAGATTAGATGTTTCCGATGTATCTTTCCGAAAGATATAAGGTCGAGACCGAGGGCAATGGTGCCAGGGTTTTGGTCACGCGCCTACAGGATGGCGCTACCCTGTTTTTGCAGGACGAATCTGCGGTTGTTTTCCTCGATGCCGGGCAACCCTGGGTTTCGATGGAGCGCGGGGACTGGCATATCAGCCAGTACGACGAGGTCTTTACTTTGCCGGCAGCCAGCCAGGCGGAAAGGAGTCCGGCATGAGGTTTAGCATCAACAGATACGGGAATTTGGTTATTTCCCGGCGCCGGGCCGAAAAAAGCGAGCTGCAGGAGATACTCGACAAGAGCACCCACAAGGACCATGGCTTCCTCGCAGATCTGCTCGAGCACACCGGCTGGGGGCCGAATGGCCGCTTGGCCCAGGTTGCGCCGGAGGACGTCGGCGCGCTTACCGACGCCCCGATTCTGACGGACGACCTGGTAATCGACGACCATGGGGAAATGACCGTGCATGGCCGGGTCTGGTGGTTCCCGAACTATCAGATCGAGAGCTTTGCCGAGATGCTGATCAAGAAGGGCAAGGTGATTTTCCGCCTGGTCCCTGAAGAGCCTGTCGCCAAGGCTGCGTGACCTCCCCGATCCCCCGAGAGCATTGCTCCGGGGGATTTTTATTGCCTTGGTGCGCGACAAATCTTCCCGAACGGCCCATTCGGGCCCAACCAAGGAGAAATACATGGGTTACGACCACAGTTTAACTGCGACCATCCGGCTAAGAACGGGGGTCACGGAGCAGGAAGTAGCGGCCGCCATCAAGCCGCTCACGAAGCACTATGATCTGGACGAGGAAAACCTGTTTGGTGTCCATGAAGCCAATCTGGCAATAACCATCAATCAGGATGGGGATGCGCGATATCTCGACATCTACACGGCTGGCGACGCTTCGTGCGACTACGTGAAAATCGTGAAGGAGGTTGCTGCCAATTTGTCGGTAGTGACGGACCAGGCCGGTGAGATTGTCCTCAGCGACTACGACACCGCCGACCTGGATAACAACATCACATCGATCGCGTACGGACCTTCCCAGGAAGCCATTGTTGCCTTCCGGCGAGAAAGCGCGCTCAACGGCGCAATGAACCAGTTGTCGGATGTCCTTGGCGACAACGAGCTTGTCCTGGTGCGTGGTCTCGCCGAGCGCCTGATGAAATCCAAACAGGATGTTGCGCCGGTTGCCTACTGTGACTCGGAGCGGTACAACCGCGATTCCGGATTGCCGGCCAAGACCCCCTATCTCATGGAGGTCGAAGACCAGCGTACGACAAGTGGGCAGCTGCGTGTCGCGTTGGCCGCTGAGGATGGTGGCGACAGCGACCAGCTCGATGCGTTCTTCGAGGTCGGCCGGCTTAACCACGGCGAAGCGGACGACGATCTGCCCTGTATGCATCTTGCGTTCGATGCCGACAATTTGGCCTTTTCCGCCTTCAAGCAAGGAGACAGGTTTATCCTGCGCCCTGAGAACGGAGTCACTATCGAGAAGGTTGCTCTCGATAGCGGAGAAAAGGTATGGATCGTCGAATGACCCCCGGAAAGAAGGAAAGCTGGCTTGCCGCCGGGAGGATCCCCGCCGGTCAGGCGTGCCCATTCAGGGTCGTTTGCCCCAGTAAGGCTGCCAACACCTGCGGCCATTTCGGCGAAGAGCACAAGGTTGAATTCTCGTGCGCGACCGCCCGCGGATTCGACATGTGCTGGCGGTACGACTGGCTGTATCAGCCCACCGGACTGGAAGCAAGGGCCCGGGAGTTTGCCGACCGGGCTCATGGCGCTATCGACCAGCGTCGCAAATACACGAACGAGCCGTATATTCGCCATCCGGAAGCAGTTGTGGAACTGGTAAGGGGCGTGCCTCACACCGAGGAAATGCTGGCCGCCGCCTGGCTTCATGACGTGGTGGAGGACACCCCCGTAGCGATCGAAGAGATCGAGCAGGAATTTGGCGCCGAGGTGGCCGCCCTGGTGGAAATGCTGACCGACGTGAGTCGACCTCAGGATGGAAACCGGGCGGTGCGCAAGGCGATTGATTTGGCGCATACGGCGAAAGCCTCGCCGGCCGGGAAAACCATCAAACTGGCTGACCTGATCGAGAACGGCCGGAACATTCTGGAGCGCGATCCGAATTTCGCCCGGGTGTACCTGGCTGAAAAGGTGCGGCTACTGGAAGTGCTGGATGAGGGAGACCCGCGCCTCATGGCTATTGCCAGGCAGGTTCTGGCCGATGGACTCAAACAGCTCGAACAACGCGAATCAGCTTAACCAACCACCCCCTCTGTGCCACTGGCGCGAGAGGGGGTTTTTATTGGTCATCGCGGGGGCAACATCACTTGAACCGGGGCATGTCGCCCCGTATGAGAGGAAACAAGAGATGGCAAACTATAGCGATTCAACCGGCGTGCTCGAGCTTGAAAAGGTGACGCCAGCGATCAAGGCGCTCTTCGGCGCATTCAACATGGACGAGAGCTACCCTGGAGATGGGAAAGTCTATATCGCCAGGATATCCGAGGGGCAGGATACCTCGTGGGGAGTGGTCGTTGATAACCTCCGCGCGTGGGCGACCGAGCTTGCGCTGAATGTCGACGACGAGTCGACACCCAAGGATGTGCTGACCGCGCTGGCTGGCTATTTCCGCAAGGGCGATGATCTCTGGTTCGCTGAAATCGGCGATGCGATCGAGCCCGCCCTGGAGCAGGATGCGGAAATCGAGATCCTGTTCGGGATCGCGCAGCGCATCGATGACGGCCATGGCCTCAAGGCGATCCGGCTGGAGGGTTGCTGGCGTTCCAGCAAGCCGCGGCTTTTCGAGTTCGGCGGATACGGCCTGTACGTCGGCAAGAACGTCACGGTGGGCGCAAGTTCAACCCGAGCGCTGACGCAAGGCGGCAACCTGGATGCGCTGCTCGAGACCGGTGACACCCTGTCGGCGGCCAGGATCGTGTTGGAAGACATCCAGCGCATCCTCGACGGCATCCCGAATGATCTGCATCGCGACGCGATTCGGCAGAAGCTGGCCGTTGAGCTGGCCTGCCAGCAATAGGAGGAGGCCATGGGTGAAGGCAGGAATATCTTCGAGACCCAGTGCCAGGCGATCGTCAATCCGGTCAACTGCGAGGGGGTCATGGGCGCCGGTCTCGCGCTGAAGTTCAAGCAGCGCTATCCGTCGGCATTTCTGGAGTACCAGGACGCCTGCCGGAAAAAGCTGATCGTCCCGGGCCGCTGCCTGGTGAGCTTCCTGGGCGGGACGGCCGGCCCGCGGTGGGCTGTCCAGTTCCCGACCAAGGATCGCTGGCGCAGCCCCTCCAGGATGGAATTCATCGACGCCGGGCTGGTCGATCTGGTGGCCATGGTGCGCTTGCATGCGATACCTTCCATCGCCATTCCGGCTTTGGGCTGCGGCCTTGGTGGACTCGACTGGCGTACAGTGAAAGGCAAAATCGAGACCGCGTTTGCGCCGCTTCAAGGCCAAGTCGTGGTCGAGCTCTACGACCCTCAATAGCATTACATCTGAAAAGGTAAGGAGATGATTGACCATGAATGAGTTTGTTCAAGGCTTCATCAAGGGCGCCAAGGAGACCCCGAAAGGGTTCTTCGCGCCGGCCATCGCCCTCTGGCGGTTGCTGGTGGGAGTCTCGGAGTCCCTGCTCAAAGACAAGGCCCGGCAGCACCGCGCTTAACCCGTTGTAACGGCATCACAACAACCCCTCCAAGCTTCTGGCTCGGAGGGGTTTTCCGTTTACGGCCCGGGTTTCCAAAAAAACAAACCCGGCCTCGAGACGAGACCGGGTTCGGTGAATCAATTGGCTTCAGCAGCGGTGGTTTCGAAAATCTCCATCATATTCTCCGAAGGGGACCGCCTGCTTTAGCTGGCGGAGGAATTCGGGAAGTACCTTGCTGGCTCACGTAGCGAGCCAGGTGTTTGTTAGGATCGCAATCATGCAGCGCAACTACCGCTTCCGGCTCTACCCGACCGCCGCACAGGAACTTGCACTGACCGGGATGCTCGGCGCCTTCTGCGACCTTTACAACGCGGCGCTGCACGAGCGCATCGACTGCTACCGCAAGACCGGCCGCAGCCTGGGCTACTACGACCAGGCGAGCCAGCTCAAGGCCGTGCGTGCCGTCGATGATCGCCTTGCCGGTTTCTCCTTCTCCGCCCAGCAGCAGCTCCTGCGCCGCGTGGACAAGTCCTTCCGTGCCTTCTTTGCTAGGGTGAAGCGTGGTGGCAAGGCGGGCTTCCCGCGCTTCCAGACCAAGCGCCGGTTCGACAGCATCGAGTTCCGGGTGGGCGATGGCCTGACGCTGAAGAAGGATGGCCGCATCGGCATCACCGGCATGGCCGGCACCCTGAAGGTCAAATGGCATCGCATGCTGCCGACTAGCGCCAAGCTCGGGCACGCGATCCTCTCGCGCAACGGCGGGCATTGGCATGTCTCGTTCCTGGTCACCCTGCCGGACGTTCCGGCGCCGGCGAGAGAGCTCACGCCGGTCGGCATCGATGTCGGGGTATCCAGCCTCATCGCCCTGTCCAGCGGCCGGACGGAACCGACCCCGCAATGGGCGAAGGAGGCCGCCGCGGGACTGCGCCGGCATCAGCGGCGCCTGGCGCGGCGCACCAAGGGTTCCGGCCGCTGGAAGAAGGCCCGGCGCGATCTTGCAAGGTACAGCCGGCGCATCGCCAACCAGCGCCGCGACTTCATGCACAAGCTCACCACCGGCCTGGTGCGGCAGCACACGCATTTCGCCGTCGAGGACCTCAACATCACGGGGCTCTCGCGCGGCATGTTGGCGAAGGATGTTCTGAACGCATCGTGGGGGCTCTTCTTCCAGATGCTGCGCTACAAGGCAGAATGTGCCGGTGGCGCGGTGGAAGCGGTCGATCCGCGCGGCACCTCGCAAGCCTGCTCGGCCTGCGGCAGCCTCGTGCCCAAGGCGCTCTCCGAGCGCCGGCATGACTGTCCGCATTGCGGCTACCAGGCCGACAGGGACGTGAACGCGGCTCAGAACATCCTCCTCAAATCGAGTTTCCCGGGGCTCGGATCGAGCCTTCGTGCGCAAAGCACGCCTGATGTAAGGGCAAGGCTTGCACGAGAAGCCGTCTCCCTTCAGGGAGCGGAGTGATCACATACCCGCGCCGCCGCCGGCGGCGGCGAAGAGCTTCCAGGGCGCGCTGGGCATCCTGTTCGCAAAGAAAAGCTTGGGAGCGCGTACCACCCCTTCGGCTGCCGGTTCCGCCCCAAGCGGTGATCAGGCACGATGCCTGGAACAGGTCCTCTACCAGCGCCGCGGTGTAGTAGCGGCGTTTCTCCCGATTAATCCAGCGCACGACAGCCATGGCAGACCTCGCTCAAAGACTATCCGATAGCGCTTTCGGATATGGGTTTCCGCAACCTGTCGTTATTATGCCACGAAGTTTTCAGAAACATGCAAATAGTTATACCGTTGCATCAATCTTGAACTATACTGCGCCATGGGTAAATACTTGCGCGATGTGGAGGTGTCAGTGGCAAATTCCGCGGAAGATATCGACATCCTTCGGGTTGCCGTGATGTTCGGCAATGTCAGGACCAGCATCAGCATCGACGGCATCCTGGCTTCATACCTGACTGCGCGCCTCGGCGGCGTCGATGAGCTCAGGGCGTGGGCCAAGGAGACGGTAGCGGTACTGGAGCGTGAGTGGGAGGAGAAAGCCTCCAGGCAGGAGATTGGTTCCCAGGTCCACGCAAAGACCGGTCTGTCGCGCGCTGTCCAGCGCGAGGCTTTCAAGTTGTTGCTCGACGGGCAGCCGGCAAAGCGGGAGGTGGAGCATGCTCATTGAGCAAAGCGGCCGCGACGGATCCTCCTGGCGTCACGCCATCCTGGTCGAAGGCGATGCAGATCTCCTGCAATGGCTATCGGAGCATTACCCGCAGGGGCGCTACCTTGGCCGCACCCTGGTTGCCGCCGGCGAATGGGTGCTGGTGCGTATCTCCTGGCTCGACACATCAGCCCGCCGCCGCTGGACATGGTTCGCCGTGCCACCCCCAAAAATGACATTGGAAAGCTGTTCCACGGTTTCTTCGCCCTCAGGTCCAGAAAAGTGGCAAGTGATTGAAATACCAGACGATACCGCCATTGTGGGTGAAGTGAACGAGGATGTTTCACGGACTACCACTTGCCAAATGGAAATAATATGGTAACGTTACGTAACGATGCCAAGACCGTCGAAACGCCCGCAGATCGAAGCTGCCATCAAGCGCCGCCTGGACGCTGGGGAGTCGCTCGACGTACGCTCCATTATCAAGGAGGCCGGCGGCTCTAGCTCGACAGTGGTTGCCGTCCTTAGGGAGATGGGAGGGGGAGAGCCCCCGGCTGCCCACTTGCCGCTGCCGGCGGCCCAGATCGAAACAGCCATGCGTGATGCTTTTGCGGCCGTGCTGGGAGACCTTCTCAAGGAGGTCAAGGGCGCCACAACCTACTCCATGGACAAGATCGAGCACGGGTATCAGCGCCTCATGGAGATCGCGGACCACATGAAGCAGGCCTTGCCGGCGGGGCGCCCCATTTCCGGATCCCAAGAGGTAGTCGACACTACGCTGATCGAGGCAAGGTACAGGCAGGCAGTGCAGGAGAATGCGCAGCTATCCAGGCAGGTGGAGTGGTTGATCGGCCAGCTTTATGAGGCCGGAGTCGAGGTGAGCCTGGACGAGCTCAAGAGGGCTGGCAGGTAGCAGGGGGGGGTATGGGATTGGAACAGGATCAAATCAAAGACGACGATGTGCTGGTGCGGTTTTGCCTGCGCCAGCGCGAGTGCATGGACGAGCAGAAATGGATCGAGCTTGCCTGCGAGATCGGCCATGAAAAGCTGGGCCTGGTGGCCCTGGTCCTGGCCAGCGACACGTGGTATGGCCACCGCGACACCCTGTTGCGGATCGCCGAGAAACTGGGGGCATTGCACGCGCACCCCAAACTCAGGAAGTGTCTGGACCAGGGGTTCAACCTGCCCAGGTTTGCGAACAAGTTGCGCGGCGCCGCTCGCCACATCGAGATTTAACGGCTGCCGCCCGCTGGTGGGGCTCGGTACCAACACAACGGAAAGCTTACCTCGTCGAGTGCCGAGCCTGTAGGCGAGGCGCCCGGCCGGCGAGGCCAATAGCGGGGTGCGGGGTATGCTAATACCCCGCTCTTATCAGCGCGCCAAACCACAATTCCTCCTGAACAGGCCTATGTTGGGCCAAACGAAGGAGGTATTACATGATCGAAACCATCAAGTATCAGAATCAAAAAGGCCGCAACAGCCAAGACGCCGGCTCGTTCTTCAAGGGCCGCAACGGCTACGGCATCCAGACCGGAATTGAGGTGTACGCAACCTCGGACATCATGCGCCTGACCCCGATTTCGACCAAAGGGGCTGCCAACTGCCACATCGAAATCCCCTTGAGCGAGGTCGAGCGCGTGGCCCAGGAG
>JAIOHN010000112.1 GCA_019912985.1 Anaerolineae bacterium
GTGTCGGCGTGATATCCGCTTCCAACACACCCGCAGCCCCCAATGCCAGCACGCCAACCAATGCCACGATCCCAACCAGGATGCCCGCAATCAGCAGCGGATTGCGCTGTGTCCCGGCTGGAGGTGTAAGCAGCATGGTGCTAACCGAGTCGGTGTGGTTTTTTTCATCCACCTTGGCAATCACCGGGCGCGCAGTCGCTGAAGTGCCAAGAGGCAGATCATCTGGTAGTTTCTCTAAAGCGGCTTCTAACGCTTGCGCGGGCAGCGGCTCCAATTGACGTGTGACTTCATCCACATCCGTCATGCCGAAAGCCTGCTCCAAAGCCTGAATGAAATCCGCACCGGTTTGATAGCGATTTTCCGGTGTTTTATCTATCGCCCGCAGCACCATCGCTTCGACCGTGGGTGAAATTTCCGGCCTGAACGCGCGCAGCAGCGGTGGTTTTTCCGTGATATGTTTCAGTGCCACATTCATGGCCGAGGTATCTTCAAAAGGTACACGCCCGGTGAGCATCTCGAAGAGCACAACACCCAGCGAGTACAGGTCGCTTTGGGGGACTGCCAACGCTGAGGAAGTCGCCTGTTCCGGCGCGATGTAATGCACACTGCCAAAGGTCGTGCCAGTCGTCCCCTCCGGCACGCTCAGTGCCAGGCCAAAATCCGTCAGAATAGCATGACCATCATCCATAATCATGATGTTCGAGGGCTTTATATCGCGGTGAATGACCTTCTCCCGGTGGGCGTGATCGAGCGCAGTGGCGATGTCGCTGACCACCCGCAGGATTTCTTTCGGGCTCATGTACGTACCATCGGCGGCATGTTCCTTGAGCACATAACGCAGGTCATGGCCGTCGATAAACATCATCGCAATATACAGATAATCCTCGAACTGGCCTGTCTGATAAACATCCACAATCTGGGTATGCCGCAGCCGGGCGATCGCCCGTGCCTCGCGCATAAACCGCTGCCGGTACTCTTCCAGTTCATCACCCGGCACGGCCCTGGCGTCAAAAACTTTGACGGCAGCAAAGCGTTGCAGCTTTTCGTCATATCCCTTATAGATTCGGGCCATTCCTCCCTGGCCTATTCGGCCAGCGATTTTGTAATCCCCCAGTTGTTTTCCTATAAGCGGGTCACTAACGGACATGGGCTGCCTTTTCTATGGAACGTGTACATCGGTCATTGCAAAAAAGCTCTCATACTTATGTTACAACGCATCTTGAGACTGAAACATGAATTTTCCCAAATTCAGCGCGCTGCTGTTATACTAAGAGGAAAATTGGCAAGCTTTAAGGTTAGATCTCGAATTGACACCTTCTCCCGATATTCCAGAAAAAGAGCTTCGTGAACGTTGTACGACGATTCTGACCCAGGCCGCTGAAGAAGCGCGCAAACTGGGCCATAATTACATCGGTACCGAGCACCTGTTTATTGCTTCGACGCGTAATGAAACCGGCCCCACCAGCAACCTGCTGCGGCGCGCCGGGATGAAACCACGCGAAATACGTAATGAAATTCGTCGCGAGATTGGCACTGGCGACGGACCGCTGAGTGAGGTTCTGCCGCTGACACCCCGTACCGAGATGGTGCTGTCACTGGCGATCTTCCTGGCCGACCGTGATAACGAGCGCGAGGTAAGCGAGGAAAGCCTGCTCATGGCGCTGCTGCAAGAAGGTGAAGGGGTACCCGTTCGCAAGTTGATGGATATGGGTTTCGATCTTACGCTGTGGCTCCAGAAGATGCTGGCGGAGGAGAACGACCAGGATTTCTTCGCGCCACTGGACGATGATGACCCCTTCAACTTTCCCGATATTGATAGCGATTTTGAGCTTTCAGCTTCCGATTCGCGAGAAGCTTCGCTCAACAGCGAGCAGCACCGGGTACCAACGCCGCTGCTGGACAAGTATGGCCGTGACCTGACCGAGCAAGCCCGCCAGGGGAAGATCAGCCCGGCGCTGGCTCGTGAGCGCGAAATCCGTACTGTAGCCCGCACGCTCTCACGCAACAAAAAGAACAATCCGCTGCTTCTGGGAGATGCTGGCGTGGGCAAGACTGCCGTGGTCGAGGGTCTGGCTTATGACATCGCGAACGGTAATGCACCTGCTTCGTTGGCGAATCGCCGGGTGGTGCAGATCGAAATCGGCACGCTGGTGGCAGGTACCAGCCTGCGCGGACAGTTTGAAGAGCGCTTGATCGGGATCGTGGATGAGCTCAGGCGCGCAGGTGATGTCATCCTGTTTATTGACGAGATTCACACCATCGTCGGCGCGGGCGATACCATTGACAGCAATCTGGATGCCGCCAACATCCTCAAACCCGCACTGGCACGCGGTGAGCTGGTGTGTGTCGGTGCAACTACCCATGAGGAATACCGGCGCGCGATCGCTCAGGACCCGGCCCTGACCCGCCGTTTTCGAACCATCGACATCGAAGAACCCAACGAGGATGATGCGCTGGTGATCCTCAGCGGCCAGCACAAAAAACTTGA
This sequence comes from Anaerolineae bacterium, assembly GCA_019912985.1. Classification (GTDB taxonomy): domain Bacteria; phylum Chloroflexota; class Anaerolineae; order Aggregatilineales; family Phototrophicaceae; genus JAIOHN01. The sequence goes on from JAIOHN010000112.1 coordinate 2,489, forward strand.
AAACCATCATGGGGTGGTGATCGCGCCCGAGACGCTGGAAGCCGCGGTCAAACTGTCCGTGCGTTATTTGCCAGAACAGCGCTTGCCGGATAAGGCGATTGATCTGCTGGATGAAGCCTGCACCCGCGTGGTAATCCGCACCATATCGCCAGACGATGACAACGACGTGAATCAAGTGACCGTCGAGCATATTGCGGATGTCCTTTCAGACCGCACTGGCATCCCGATCAGCGAACTCACCAAAGATGACAAGCAGCGCCTGAGTGATTTGGAGAACATCCTTAAGCAGCGCGTGATCGGCCAGGATGAAGCCGTCGAATCAGTCGCCGCAACAATCAAAACTGCCCGTGCGGGCCTGGGTGATCCAAACCGGCCTATCGGTGTGTTCCTGTTTCTGGGACCATCGGGCGTGGGCAAGACCGAACTGGCACGGGCGCTGGCCTCGTTTTTGTTCGATAGCGAAGAAGCCATGCTGCGCCTGGATATGTCCGAGTTCCACGATGCACACACAGTCGCCCGTTTGATCGGCGCACCTCCAGGTTACAAAGACAGCAACCGGGGCGGTCAACTCACAGATGGTTTACGCCGTCGGCCTTACAGCGTGGTGCTGTTGGACGAAGTGGAGAAAGCCGCGCCGGAAGTGTTCGATATTTTCTTGCAGGTGTTTGATGAAGGCCGTTTGAGTGATGCCCGTGGCGGCAAGGTCGATGCCCGCAACGCCGTGTTCATTATGACCAGTAATATCGGCGCGGAGGAAAGCACCAAGGCTCACCTGGGTTTCAATGCCAACCCAGAGGAGGTTGAACGCGATTACGAGGCACACTTGAAACGTTTCTTCCGGCCAGAATTTCTCAATCGTGTAGATGAGGTCATCACCTTCAACTCACTCTCACAGGCAGCGCTGAGTGATATTCTCGATTTACAGCTTCAAGAGTTGCACAAGCGGCTGCGCCAGCAGCAGTTGCAGCTGGTGCTTACGGATGAAGCACGGGCGCTGATACTGGATGCAGGACACGATCCTGTAAACGGTGCACGTCCCCTGCGCCGTGCGATTGAACGCCTGTTGACCCGGCCTTTGAGCAACAAAATTGTTGAGGATGCGTTTGAGCCGGGTGAGATGATTACGGTATGCGTGACCGACGACCAACGCCTGCGCTTTGAAACCTGACACAGGTTAGCCAATGCCCACTTCACCACCCCAAAGCAATCGTCAACCTTTATGGTTGAGTGACAGCGACAGCTTGAGCACCTCAGAAGCGCGTTTTAGTGCTGACCTGGCGACTTATTTTGCGAATGACTCCGACGAAACCATTCGCAAGCTGGGACTGCTGGCACTGCGCCGCGATGACATCAATGACCTGTTCGCGCTCGGTGATCTTTGCGCGCAGCACGTGCTCGACGACGCACAGCAGCTTGACATCTTCTATACGGCGAAAACCCTGCTGGCCTACCGTCATGCCTATGATTGCGCCAACAACAACATTGATCGTGATCTGGCGCGCCGCTTGATCGCCGGGTTTACCCAATGGCTGGTCGATAGGGCCCGCGAACATTCCAGCCCGCGCAACATCGCGGCTGCGTTTTGGGCCGCCGCCGAAGACAGCAATAATTCACAGCTCGATGAAGTTGTCCTTCAGGAACTTTTCGAGCGCTATCGAGAGCAGCTCGCAGGGGATAATCTGGAAGCCACGCAGTTTGATCAGGCGGACGACCGCACGATTGTTTCCGGTGGCATCACCGATTTCATGAGTCAGACGGATGCCACTGCGGTTGATCACGGCCTTGACGATGCGCTGCTGTCCTCTGCTGTCGATTATCAGGATACCCATGTCGACCGCAACCTTGCCAATTCCCCCTCCGAACAGGAGGAAAAGGTGCTGCGTACGGCGGTTTTCCGCAGCCGCCATATCCAACCCACTGAAGATGAATTCCGCGTCGGTGATTTTCTCGAAGGCCGCTACGAAGTGGCGGATGTACGACGTGGTGGGATGGGTGTGGTCTACCTGTGTTACGATCATGAACAGCGCGAACCGGTCGCGATCAAGACCTTCCAGAGCCGATTCCTCAACAATGAGCGCGCGGTAACACGCTTCAACAATGAAGCGCTCACCTGGATTCGGCTGGATAAGCACCGGCATGTGGTTCAGGCGCGGTTGGTGCAGAACATCATGGGCAGGCCGCATATTATCCTGGAGCACATCAGCAGCGAGGAAGGTTACGGCCCCGACCTGCGCAGTTGGATCGACCATAACCGGCTCGACCTGCGCCAGTCGATGGAATTCGGGCTGCACATTGCACTGGGGATGCAGCACGCCAATCAAAAAGTGCCGGGGCTGGTGCATCGTGATCTCAAACCGGCCAACATCCTGGTCACGCACGATGGCATCGCCAAAGTGACGGATTTCGGGCTGGTGCGCTCGATTGATCTGGAAGACATCCCGCTGGCTGTGGATGTCGATAGCGACTCCAACCTGCGTCATGCCATTCCTTTAACACGTGTAGGCGCGATTGTCGGCACAGCGCCTTATATGTCGCCAGAGCAGTGCCAGTCGAACCCGGTTGACGTGCGTTCGGATATTTACTCATTCGGTTGTCTGCTCTACGAGATGTTGACCAGCCACTTCGTGTTTCAGGCCAAGAAGTTTCAAGAGTGGCTCCACGAACACGCCGATACCGAAGCGACTTTCTCCCCCACTGAGCGCCAGGCCATCCCAAACAGCTTGCAGGATATGGTGCTGTACTGCCTGCAAAAACGCCCTGAGGATCGTCCCAAAGCCTGGAGCGTGCTGGTTGAGGAATTGAGCGTGCTCTATGAGGAAATCACGGGGGAAGTTGCCGTGTTGGAGGTGACAGGGCCAGCACTCGAAGCGCGCGAGTTGATGGACAAAGGCTATTCGCTGACCGAGCTAGGTCGCCTTCATGAAGCATTGGTGGCTTATGACAGCGCCATTGAGCTTCAGCCGGATTATGCCTGGGCCTGGGCGCGCAAAGGGCGTACACTGCGCCTGCTGACCGAGTACGATGAGGCGCTGGATTGCTACAACAAAGCGCTAGAAATTCAGCCGCGCTATGCCTTCGCCTGGACCGGCAAAGGGCTGGTGCTGGATCGCATGGGACGGTTAGAGCAGGCACTTGCCTCTCACGAAGCCGCCGCCCAGATTAACCCCAATGATGTCTGGCACTGGTGGAATCAGGCAGATGTCCTGCACATGATGAACCGCCACGATGAAGCTATTGTCGCGCTCAAGAAGGGGCTGGAAGTTGACCCGGCGCACCCCAACAGCTGGGCCAAACTGGGCCAGATTTATCGCCATCTCAATCGCTTTGCTGAATCACTGGAAGCCTATAATCAGGCGCTGACTCTGGCCCCGGAGTATGGTTGGGCGCACAACGGCCTGGGGCTGACGTTGAAATTTATGGGACGGCTTGAAGACGCGCTGGTCAGCTTTAAACGAGCCACCCATTTCCAGCCGGAAGTGGTCTGGCACTGGTACACCATGGCCGAAACTTTGATCGAGCTTCAACGCTATCACGAAGCACTGATTCCCGCCCAGCAGGCAACCATCACCGATCCCAACCACGCGCTGAGCTGGTCGAAGCTCGGCCAGACCCTGCGTTATCTGCGGCGCTACGAGGAAGCGCTCGACGCATATGATCACGCGCTTGATCTTCAGCCTCATCATAGCTGGACCATCAACGGCAAAGGGATGGCACTGGAAGCCTTGAAGCGTTATGAAGAGGCGTTGGAATACTACCGCGAAGCCATCAAGTATGCCGACGAGGATACCTGGCCGACCCTGCTCTATAACCAGGGCAATGTGCTGGTGCTGCTCCGCCGCTATAAAGAGGCGCTGCCCCTGTTGGAACGGGCCACACAGATTAATCCCGGCCACTCGCGCAGTTGGGCGCGCCTGGGCAGTGCCCTGCGCAACCTCGACCGCGACGAAGAGGCGCTTAAGGCCTACCGGCAGGCCACCCGCATCGACCCGAATTATGCCTGGGCCTGGAATGAGCAGGGCCTGACGCTGCAAAGCATGGAGCGTTACCAGGATGCGCTGCAAGCCTATCGCCGCGCCAGCACAGCAGCCTCTAATGACTGGCTCTATCTGTATCAACAGGCCGATGTGCTGGTATATCTCGAAGATTACACCACCGCCATGAGCGTGATTGATCAGGCGTTAGGCTTAGACGAGCGCAACGCCCGCATCTGGGCCAAGCACGGCCAGATTTTGCGGCGGCTCGGCCACATGGAACAGGCGCTGCATAGTTACACACGGGCGGTCGACCTGGATGAGACCTATGCCTGGGCATGGTGTGGGCGCGGATTGACTCTACATGCGTTGGGGCAGCACGAAGATGCTCTCTACTGCTTCCAGAAAGCGGCGGAACATGATCCCGCAGATGTCTGGTACTGGTACAACCAGGGCGACGAACTGATTATTCTGGGGCGCTCTGATGAAGCACTGACGGCGCTCGATCAGGCAATTGACCGCGAACCGCAGCATGTCGAGAGTTGGACCAAACGCGGACAGGCGCTGCGTTTGCTGAACAGGCTTGAGGAAGCGCTCGACGCGTATGACAAAGTGTTGAACCTTGCCCCCCATTACGATCTGGCCTGGAACGGGCGTGGGTTAGTGTTGGAGGCCATGCAGCGCCGTGAGGAAGCACTGGCGAGTTACCAGCGGGCCGCGCACGAAGCCCCACAGCAGTTCCTTTACTACACACAGCAGGTCGATCTGCTTATCGAGATGCAGCACAAAGAAGAAGCACTGCGTGTGATTGATCAGGCGCTGGCACTCTACCCTGATAATGCCAATGCCTGGGCGCGGCGTGGGCAGGTGCTGCGCCGCCTGGGCGAGTACGAAGAATCGATTATCAGCTATCAGAAAGCACTCGAACTGGATGAAACCTACGCCTGGGCCTGGAACGGGCAGGGGTTGGCCTTTGCCGCGTTGGGTCGCTGGGAGGAAGCCCTATCGTGCTACGAACTGGCGGTGTACCATAATGAAGAAGATGTCTGGTTCTGGCATAATTATGGTGAGGCGCTGCTGAATTTGCAGGATTACGAAAAATCCATCGAGATTCTCAAGAAAGCGCTGACCATTGACCCGCAGCACGAAGCATCGCTGGAGAAATTGGGGCAGGCACACCAGCAGATGGATAAAGATAAGGAATAAATTTGTTACACGACAAGAAAATCTCGATTACTTATATGAGCGGCCCCCTGGACGGCAAAATCCTGCGTTTTGACCAGCCCGATCCTGGCGGCGAGTCCGTGCTCACCATTGGCCGGCGTGATGGGTGTGATATTCACCTGGCGTATGACAGCCAGGTTTCGCGCCTCCATGCACGCCTCGGCTGCGCGGCGATCCCGGTTTCCGCCAGCGAATCCGTCAGCGATCCTTATCTGCTCAATTTCTGGTTGGAAGACTGCGGCAGCCGCAACGGAACATTTATCGAAAAAGAGCAGGTCGAAGGGCGGGCCAACCTGCGCCCCGGCACCCTGATCCGCATTGGCCGCACCTGGCTGCGGCTTGACGTCCCATTTTCATTCGATGAAGACGATCCACTCTTCTAAAAATCTTGAAAACAATTACCGATATACTCTGTACACCCGACGGACTTCGGTTACACACCATCCGCTGGCTGCCCGACCACGATGAAATCCGCGCCGTGGTGCTGTTGGTGCATGGCATTAACGAGCACAGCGGACGCTACACCCATGTCGCACAGGCGCTGACAGACCAGCATTATGCGGTGTATGCCCTTGATCATCGTGGACATGGCCGCAGTGAAGGCCCGCGCGTTTTCTTCCCGCGCTTCGAATACGCTGTGAATGATCAGGAAATTTACTTTGAGCAGGTGCGCGCCACCAATCCTGGCAGGCCGATCTTCGTTTATGGTCACAGCATGGGGGCCTTAATCGCTCCTCAGCTCACGTTGCGACGACAGGCGGATATAGCCGGGCTTATTATCACCGGCACACCCTTGGCGCTTGAATCGAAACAACTCCCTTTGATGGTGTGGCTGGGTGGCACGCTCGAAAAGTTCATCCCCCATTTTAAACTACCGGGGATTTCTTCAGCGAACCTCACGCGCGACACCACCAGGGTCGAGGCATTTGACCGTGATCCACTGAACCATCATGGCGGTATACCAGTACGCAGCGCTTATCAGCTCATCGAGCAGAGCCGCCTGGTTCGCCAACAACTGCACCTGATCGAGCTACCACTATTGGTGATGCATGGAACTGACGATCCAATCTGTCCGTCTTCCGGCAGCCAGATCGCCTATGATCAGGCAAGTTCCGCCGACAAGTCACTCAAATTCTATCCAGGCATGTATCATGAAATCCATAATGAAATTGGCAAAGAACAGGTGCTGACGGATATTGTGACGTGGCTTGACCAGCACAGCACAATGGAATCGTCTGGTAGTTGAAACATCTGTTCAGCAACCGTTACACTACGGAAGTATCCTCAACAGATTGGACTTATATACATGAACAGACAGGCTTGGACCGCTTTTTGGTTTATAGGCTTAATCTGGGGGTCATCATTTTTACTGATTCGCGTCGGCGTGCGCGAGCTGCGACCGATTGAAGTCGTCTTTATCCGCACATCCATCGCCGCCATCGGCCTGGGCCTGGTGATCGCGCTGCGGCGAGTGCCGATACCAACCGATTGGCGCAATATCCGCGCACTGATCATCATCGGCCTGGGTAATGTGGTCGCACCATTTGTGTTAATTAGCTGGGGTGAGCAGCATATCGCCAGCGGTGTGGCCGCCGTGCTCCAATCGACTGCTGCCCTGTTCACATTGGTCGTGGCGCATTTTGCGTTCACAGACGAGCGTATCACCACGCGAAAGATCGTCGGCCTGCTCACAGGTTTTGTAGGGGTAATCGTCCTGTTCAGCCGCGAGTTGACGTCAACTGGCGGTGAGGCAGCGACGTTGGGCTTGCTCGGCCAGTTAGCTATCGTGGTCGCTTCAGCTTTCTACGCGACCTTCACCACCTACAGCCGCAAGATCATCCAGGGATCGGTGGAGCCAGTAATCTTGTCCGGTAGCACGATGCTGGTCGCAGCGCTGGCGACTGCGCCATTTGCGCTGTTTGCCGAGGGTGGATTCACACCGCTGCGTCAGGCAGTCTCCAGTGATGTCCTGGTGTCAGTGGTGATATTGGGATTCCTGAACACCTTTATCGCCTATCTATTCTATTATTTTGTCGTGCGTGAACTGGGCGCATCCCGTGCGTCAATGGTGACGTATATTGTACCGGTGGTGGGGGTTATCCTGGGTGCGCTGCTGCTGGCCGAAGAAGTTGGCTTGCCTCTGGTGATCGGCACAGCGTTGATCTTTGTAGGCATTGGTATCGTAAACTTACGCCGACCTGCGCGCCGTCAGATCACACCAGCTGCACCTATCGTAGAAAATATCACTGAAGAGTAGGGCGGGTGTAGAAATTATAGATTAAGCGCAGAAAGGGAGGAAGGGGGAGGGGTAGGAAAGAAAAGACGAGAGGAAGGAGGAAGAAAAGCGTTGGCAGCGGCGTACTCTCCCACACCGTCTCCAGTGCAGTACCATCCGCGCTCGTGAGCTTAACGACCGGGTTCGGGATGGTGCCGGGTGGACCCTCACGGCTCTAGCCACCAACAATCCCTTCCTTCCCCTCCACTCTCGTCGGGTTTCCTTGTATCAATTTGTGTTCAACAACCAGATCTTTTCTTCAGACGTCTCGCTTCGCATAAGCACCGACTTCTCCGCACCACATGAAAAAGCCCTCGACCATTAGTACGGGTCAGCTCCACACATTACTGCGCTTCCACCTCCCGCCTATCAAGCTGGTGGTCTTCCAGCGGTCTTACTCCCTTCTAGGGATGGGGAGTCTCATCTTGAGGTCAGTTTCCCACTTAGATGCTTTCAGCGGTTATCTGCTCCGAAGATCGCTACCCGGCGATGCCGCTGGCGCGACAACCGGCACACGAGCGCTTCGTCCACCCCGGTCCTCTCGTACTAGGGGCAGTGCCTCTCAAACTCCCTACGCCCACAGCGGATAGAGACCGACCTGTCTCACGACGGTCTGAACCCAGCTCACGTACCGCTTTAATGGGCGAACAGCCCAACCCTTGGGACCTTATCCAAGCCCCAGGATGCGATGAGCCGACATCGAGGTGCCGAGCCTTGTCGTCGATGTGAACTCTTGGACAAGACTAGCCTGTTATCCCCGGGGTAGCTTTTATCCGGTAAGCCACGGCCCTTCCACTCAGTACCGTGGGATCACTAAGCCCGACTTTCGTCTCTGCTCGGC
>JAIOHN010000009.1 GCA_019912985.1 Anaerolineae bacterium
CTGCCGGGTGTGGGGACGGCTTATAAACTGGTTGAAGCGTTGTACGATGGGCATGATACCCACGCTTATCTTGACCTGGTGGCGCTGGGGATTGTGGCCGATGTCGCTACGCTGACCGGTGATACCCGCTACCTGCTGCAACTGGGACTCGATGTGCTGCGTGAGACGACTCGCCCCGGCCTGCGGGCCGTCTACGAGCGCACCCAGATCAACCCCGGCGAGATCAGCGAGCAGCATATCAGCTTCACGCTGGGGCCGCGACTCAACGCGCTCGGTCGGCTGGCGGATGCCAATCCAGCGGTGGAACTGCTCACCAGTCATGACCCGACGCAGGTGGATGTGCTGGCGGCGCAGTTGGAAGGCTTCAACAACGAGCGCAAGCTGCAAATGAATCAGGTCTACGGCGCGGCCAAAGCGTTGATCGAGAAAGATCCATCCGTGCTGGATGACGCGGCGCTGGTGCTGGGCCATCCCGATTGGCCGGGCGGGATTGTCGGGATTGTCGCCAGCCGGTTAGCGGATGAGTATAACCGTCCCGTGATCTTGCTGACGACGCCCGAGGGCGAAGCAGCGCGCGGGTCGGCACGGTCAGTCGATGGCTGCGACATCACGGCGGCGATTGCTGCGCACAGCGATCTGCTGCTGACCTATGGTGGTCACACGGCGGCGGCGGGATTGAGCCTCGACCCGGCGAATCTGCCCGATTTCCGACGCGGACTCAGCCGCACAGTGCGTGGGATGCTCGGCAAGGTCGAAACTAGGCCGACGCTGGCGGTGGATGGTTATGTCAAGCTGGCGAGCCTGTCGCTCGATCTGGTGCGTGATGTCGAACGGCTGGCCCCCTTCGGCCCCGGCAATGCGGCGCTGACGCTGGCGACACGCGGCGTCAAAATCAACCGGCAGACGATTATCGGACGGCGCAGCGAACATCTCTCGCTGGTGGTCGAGGATAGCGAAGGCACAACGCACAAAGTGCTGTGGTGGCAGGCCAATGAGGATGAGCTGCCGCAGGGGCGCTTTGACCTGGCGTATACCGTGCGCGCCAGCGATTACAAGGGCAGGCGCGAGGTGATGGTCGAATGGGTGGATGCGCGCCCGGCGGATGACGGCCTGATTGATCTCGACGGTGGTGTGGTCGAGATGGAGGCCGAGGATTACCGGCTGGTGAGCGATCCACACTTTATCTTGCAGCAGCTTCAACAGGAACAGCCCGATTTGCTCATCTGGCGTGAGGTGGTGACGGATGTCGAGGGAGTGACGCGCAGCGACTTGCAGCGATCTCCCGCGCTGGCGGTGTGGACCGTGCCGCCGGGGAATGCCGAATGGCAGGCGGCGCTGCAAATCGTGCTGCCGCGCACTGTGTATCTCTTCGGGCATGATCCCGGCCTGGATACACTTCCGCCCTTTGTGAAACGGTTGGGCGGGCTGGTGAAACACGTGTTGAACGCTCGTGATGGATTGGCCGACCTTGACCAACTAGCGGCGGCGATGGCCCACCGCGCCGCGACCGTCCGCGCTGGGTTGGACTGGCTGGCGGCGCAGGGCAGCATCCAGATCACGGATGCGGATGGGCAGTTATGTCTGACAACAGGTG
>JAIOHN010000113.1 GCA_019912985.1 Anaerolineae bacterium
GGGTACAGAACGTCGTATTGGTGAACGCGTTTGAGCGCATGAGTGAACGTAAGTTAAAATTCACCGCCGCCGCAGTCCTGTTGGCGGCTTTTTTATTGACCGCCTGCGGTCAGTCCGCGCCGGTTAGTGTGTCGCCCACCACGCCAGCAAGCTTTCCCACCCTTGCCGGAACACCGGTCGCTGCTACATTACCATCTACATGGACACCAACATTCACACCGACACCGCTCCCGCCATCACCAACGCAGGCCCCCACCCTGACGCCGACCCTCACGCCCACGCTATCCTCTGAAGCAATCTGTGATCAATTCAAGCTGCTGTACGAAATCAGCGATCTTCAGGTATTTCGCCAGGATAAAGTCATCCCATTCGCGCTCGACATCCCAGTGCCGGATGTGAAAGTGCGCTTTCTGGCGGTTCATCGCGTCAGCGGTCAGAATCAGGGCGTGGAACTGGCAGGAGGCCAGTCGTACCTGTTTGAGTTCAATGTTGACCTGCTGCCTACCACTGGCCTCTACGATTGGACATTGGAAGTGATCAGCCCAACCTACGGCGAAATCTGCCAGCATGAGGGAACATTGATCGTGCTGCCGCCGCTTGCGGCAGAAGTCACTGCCGAAGCCACGCCCGCCGAAAGCTGATACAATCACAGCACAAACTGTCACAAGGCATATCATGAGCAACGACCTGCTACACTGGCGCGACGAGTTTCCCATTCTGCAACGCAAAACCTATATGGTAAGCAATTCGCTGGGGGCGATGCCGCGCGCCGTCTATGACAGCCTGCACCGTTATGCGGATATGTGGGCCGAATATGGCGTGCAGTCGTGGAGTGAGGAATGGTTTGCGCTCAATGGTGTGATCGGCGATAAGATCGGCAACATCATCAACGCGCCCGCCGCCACTGTCTCAATCCACCAGAACGCCAGCCTGGCGACCAGCATCCTCATCAGTGCGCTCAATTTTCCACCAGAGCGCAATAAGATCGTCATGGATGCGATGACCTTCCCGACGATTTATTACGCGCTCAAGGCGCTGCTGCCGCCGCACATCGAGATCGAGCTGGTGCCGACGCACGATCACATCACTATCGACACAGACGAATTGCTGGCTGCAATTGACGAGCGCACCGCGCTGGTGCCGATCAGCCATGTGTTGTTTCGCAGCGCTTATATCATGCCCGTGCAGGCGGTGATCGAGAAAGCGCACCAAGTCGGCGCACAGGTGCTGCTGGATGGTTATCACAGCGTGGGCATTATCCCGGTGGATGTGCAGGCGCTCAGTGTGGATTACTACATCGGCGGCGTCCTGAAGTGGATGTGCGGTGGCCCCGGTGGTGTATTTCTCTACACCCGCCCCGATCTGCTGCCTACGTTACAACCGCGCATCACCGGTTGGTTCGCTCACAAACGCCCCTTCGCCTTCGAGGTGGATTCCATCGACCTGCGCGAGGATGCTTACCGCCTGCTCAATGGCACATTCGGCGTGCCATCACTTTACGCCATCCAGCCGGGAATTGAGATCATCGGCGAAGTGGGTGTCGACCATATCCGCGCCAACAGTATACGCCAGACGGCGCTGCTGATTGAGCTGGCGCAGAATGCCGGTTACGAGCTGCACACACCGCTAAATCCGGCGGAGCGCGGCGGCACCGTGACTATCAACCCACCCCATGCCTATGAGGTCAGCCGCGAATTGCTGGCGCGAGACATCCTAGTCGACTACCGGGAACAGGCGGGAATCCGCGTATCGCCCCATTTTTATAACACCGACGATGAGATCCGGCAGACAGTAGACGCCATCGGCGATATTCTGGCCGATGGAAGCTGGCAAAAGCACACCAATAATCGCAGCTTTGTAACTTAAGCGATTCCCTGTCGCTGCTCGCGCAGCAAAGCCAGCCCGGTGAGCACCGCCCCGGCCAGTTCCCACGCACCCACACCAATAAAGCCAATCGGGGCGATCCCGCTAAGCGCGGTGAGCGTAAAAACAGTAAATGTCACCATACGGAATGGCACGGTCCACCGATAAAACTGCTTCAGATTGTTGAGCGACGCCAGGATGTAATAAACACCCATATTCACTGAAGCCATTGACGACGCAATGATAAACATCAGCGTGTAATCACCGACCGCACGCTGAGTCCGATCCAACACCTCGAAATTCAGCAAGCTCAAAGTCAGCTCAGGACGAATCAAACCCATCAAGCCAAGCAGCAATGCCAGCACACCAAAAATCAACATGGTCAAGCTAGAGAGATTACGAATACGCCATTGAGAGAGATTCAATACAAACTCCTTTATCGCCGCAGGGGGGAAAGTAGACTACAATGAATATCAAGCACAGTGCTGGAGAGTTGTACAATGCCTGTCAATGTAGAGTTGAGTGAAAATAAACGTTATATCATTTATAACATAATTGAACCATTGGTGATGGAAGAACTTCTTGATGCTTACAAACAGGAAAAGGTCTATCGTGATTCCATCCCGCATGTGATGCACTCAATCGTAGATATGTCGCAGATTCGCAAGATTCCACGGGAGTGGTTGACCGCTAAATCAGGCCCAGGGCTGACCCATCCACGCAGCGGGACCATGCTGTTTGTCGGCATTTCGCCCGGGCTGAATATCCTGATTCGGACCATTACCAAATTCATGCGCTATGACCGGATGCAGTTTTTTGATACCCGTGAAGAGGCTGAGGCCTATATGCAAGAATTGATCGCTGAGGGCGAGATCAAAAAAGAAGAGGGCAATCTTTAATCGCGCTTCACACCACCGGCTTGCGGCGGTTAAAAAGTAGAGTTGGTCCGCTGATTCCGCCCGCAATGGCGACCAGAATTAAACCAGTTTTGACCCCGTTCACCACCGTTTCCATCAACAGCTCCGTCCCCACTGTCGCAGGGTCCGCAGCGGCAATGTTAATGATGCCAATCATGGTGCTGTAGGCAAAAACACCCGGCACCATCGGAATAGCGCCGCTGACACTGTAAATGGCAGGGGGAACCTGTTGGCGGTGCGCAAACCCCAGGCTGACAAATCCCACCAGAGCCGCCCCGATCAAGGTGCTGAACTCGATATTCAAGCCCAATTGCATCGTCAGAGTCCGTGCGGCATGGCCGAGGGCCCCACACACCAGACAACCGGGCAAGGCACGAAGCGGCACGTTGAATAGAATCGCGAAACCGAGCGCCGCCAGCCCCGACCAGAACGCATCGTAAAGGAGTTGTCCGATCAATGCACCGGAAATCACAGGCCGCTCACACCCAGAATACGCATCGCCAGCACCAATCCGAGAGCGATGCACAATGAAATTACCAGACCATTTACACCGCGTGTCAAACCGATGACGATATGTCCCTGAATAATGTCCTCTGCCGAATTGATCAACGGCACGCCGGGTACCAGCAGCAGCACCGAAGCGGCTAAGGCCGTTTCTGGTGTGGAACTGAGATGAAACAAAGACACCACGCCAGCAATCAGGCCCGCTACAAAGGCCGTAGCGACGATCACCAGCAGTGGGTTGAAATAGCGACGGTGCAGCTCCTGTCGCACATACATCGCGACCGACGACGCGACAGATGTCATAAAGAAAATCACCCAATCGCCATCAAATAGGCGGCTGAAGGCTCCACAGGCCAGCCCCACCATCACCACGACCACCCAGCGGTTATAGTGTGGAGCGGCATCACTGATCCGCCGCAGTTCCGCGCGAACTTCAAAGCGGTCCATTTCGCCGTTCTCTACGCGGCGGCTGAGCTGGTGAATGGCAGCCAGCGTGGACATATCGACGCCATAACGCACCACCCGCCGGATTTTCGTGCGAAATTCCTCCCCGCTGGTGGTGGTTGCAATAATGGCGTTGGGCGAAATGAGAATGTCCATCCAATCGCAGCCGAGGGCGGTCCCCAACCGGTGAATAGTTTCTTCCACCCGCTGCGTCTCCGCACCCTGTTGCAGCAATAGCTGCCCGGTCCACAATGCCAGATCAATGACATCCCGCAGTTCTTCACGTTCCAAAGCCATGGCTAAGCGTCGGTTATCCTGCCTGATTTGCCGATAATTTATTGTATCGAAATATAAATACAGACGCACCTGGGCCCAGGCACGTCATTTTACAAAGAAGCACCAGGGTTTTTGCCCTGGTTTCTGTTTTTACGAAGAAGTACTGTTCAGCCGCGCATCACCCGGTGCCACCTGGACCACAGCCCCCCACGGCTGATACTGGGTTTTGAATTCATCCCGGCGGATTTCCTGGCCATTGGTATCCAGGATTTCGCGAGTGACCACCACGTAAGCCCCTTCAGCGGGCCAATCAACCCACCGTTCCTGTCCCGGCGGAATTTCCGAATTCGCCTCATAGACAGTCGCTTTAGCGGGGATCACATTCTGGATTACCGGGCCTTCTTTGACTACCTGACGGCCTGGATTGGTGCTGTAAAACCGGAACTGAACAGCATCCTCACCCGGATACATCGAGGTCTCGATGAGCAGATGATAATTGGTGTCATTCAAGAAGCGCAGATCGAGGCTGCGTTCGCTGCCCTCACCCTGGTAAATCGCCGCATCCATGCCCGCGCCTTCGCCCTTTTCGTAGTAACCCACACGGTAGCCGTGGGCATAGCGTTCCAGGATAGGGAACCCGGCATAAAAGGCGGCCTGATAAGCGGTGGTGCTAACCTGGCAGACACCGCCGCCGACACCGCGCACGGTTCGCCCGCCAATGATGACAAAACCCTCGACAAAACCATCCTCAGGATTGATGTCACCAAGCAGGGAGTTAAACGAGAATTCCTCACCGGGGGCGATAATCAATCCATCAAAGCGCTGTGCCGCTTCGGCGATATTGGCGATACGGCTCTGTGTCGAGCCAGTGTAATAGGTCGTCCCTTCGGAGATCAACTCGGTAATCCCCAACTCCGTCGCCGTGATGTTGTTGTTGAAGGTGGGCAGCAGGTAATTGAAGGCGACCGGCACCTGCTTGGCATTGAGGTCAGGGTTAAAGACCGCGCTTTCAATGCGCGCCAGTGTTTCATCGACATTCATCGTGCGCCCATTGACTGCCGACTCGAACACTTCAAGCTGGCGGGTGTCCTCGTTGAAGTGGAAGCGCCCATCACGCGCTTCGGTGGTCAGGCCCGGCGCGAGATTTTCCAGGAAGTTGCGAAAAGCGTCGGCCTTGAGCAGCACTTCATAGCGCACAGTGCCATCATCGTTGTAAACCGGCTCGGTGTAGATCAGAGAAGCGATGTCACGCGGGGTCGCGGTCCATGGGCCAAGCGGGGTGCCATCCGGGGAATCCGCGACCAGTGTGATTGGCCCGGAAATCGCCGCACGCGCTTTGCGGGCAGCGTCCTCGGTATCCGTAATCAGCGGCGCGGTTTCGCTCACATTGAGTTGGATCTCCGCCCCGGTGTCCATGCGCATGATAATCGTGTCCAGTTCACGCAGAGTCGCCGGGACATCCAGCGTCCAGCCTGTTTGGGCGGGTGTCGTCTCGACAAACAGGCCGTTAATGGTCAGTGTGGCATCCACTGGCGGGCGATTAACCTCATCGGCAATCGCCAGAAGTCGTTCGGTCGCCACATTCTGGTCATAGCGAATGACCGGTGAAATCGCCCGGCCATTAAACCAGACACTCGCCTGCTTGACGATATTCATCAAGGCATTCGGATCACGTCCGGCAGACATGGCCGCCTCGACTGTAGCATCCACATCCAGTGTCACACCCAGGTCGCTGGCAGGCCACTGCCACCACTGCTCACCATAACGAAAGGTGAAGATCGCGCTGTCATCGTAAGTAAACCAGTTTTGCAGCGCTGATGCGGCCTCATCCCGGTTCATGCCGCTCAGGTCAAGCCCGGCAGCCCAGACACCCGGCACGATGGTGTTGCCATAACGTGCCTGCACTACCCCCACAAATCCGATCAGGATCGCGACGAACAGGATAGTACCGGTAATAAACAACAGTGGAATCCGGATCAACCACGGATTCAGACGAGGATTTTGCATCGGGACAGAAGTCATCGAACCAGCCACTCTCAATTACAATAACAATGACATATTATACTGCCAAAACGCGCCCTCTACAGCAGTCAACCGGCGCTATTTGCCTATTCCTCCGCCGGGATAAAGCGCACCTCAAACATTTTGGGCCACTGCTTGCCAGTGATCAGGAAAGTATCCGTCTCTTCGTTGTAAGCAATCCCATTGAGGACAAAGCCACCTTCGTTCACCGGGTCCACCACGAACTGACGGTTATTGCTGTCAAAGACCAGTGCACTCAAAGCCGTATCCATATGCCCCAGTTGGGCGGTTTCTTCAGCGGTCAGCAGTCCAGCGGCGTTAATCTGTGCCGTGACATTGCCACTGTCTTTATCAATACGCACGATATTATCCGTGAGATAGATATTGGCGTAAATTGAATCGCCAACACATTCCAATTCGTTCAAACTCTGAACAGGCTCACCATTCATCGTCACGGGAATCGCTTCCTCCACGTCGAATGTGTCTGCTGCACGGCGAAACAGCGTGCTGCTGCCATCAGTCATGTAAATATCGGTGCCATCATAACACAGGCCCCAGCCCTGCCCGTCATAGACGATCAATC
>JAIOHN010000114.1 GCA_019912985.1 Anaerolineae bacterium
GTCGCGGCCCTGCATGATAGCATCGCGCGCCTGTCGCGCCAGTGAAGGGCCAGCCGCCTCTTTTTCCAACGAGGTGATCTTCTCCCCCTCAACCACCATACTCATGTGGCCGATGTGCGCGGCATAGCCCTGCTGCCCCAGCAGCAAGCGCCCATCCACCAGCACTCCCCCGCCAATACCCGTGCTGAGCGTGATATAGATCGCGTGTTTCGCGCCCTGCGCCGCCCCACGGGCTACTTCCGCGAGAACGGCCACGCTGGCGTCATTGCCGATAAACACGGGCAAATCCAGCGCATCCTGCAAACGCTGCACCAGCGGCACACGTGTCCAACCATGCAGATTGGGCGGGTCAACCACCATGCCGGTCATCGGATTGAGCGGCCCCGGTGAGGACACGCCAATACCCACGACTTTCGTCTCCGGCGCGGGCAGCACCTCGCGGATCAGTCCCACCATCCGCGCGATGACATGATCCGGGCCGTGGATGGCTTCAGTCAGAATTGCTTTCCGGTCGAGGATGTTGAGCTGCCGGTCGAGCCTTGCAGCGCGAATCTGGGTGCCGCCAAGATCGACCCCGATAATCACTTCAGACATTGCTTTTTCCTTCATTGAGAAGACCGTTGTTCAAGTGGTTAAGCATGTTAGAATATAGAACAAATCAGCTTTATTTCCCAGAATAGGAACCGCTTAATGGCGCAAGTCACGCCTTTACGCCAGCAGTATCTGGACATTAAACGCGAATATCCGGATTGTATCCTGTTTTTTCGCCTGGGCGACTTTTACGAGATGTTCGATGAAGACGCCGAGATCGGCGCGCGCGAGCTTGATCTCACCCTGACAGGCCGCCCGGAAAAAAATGGCCGCATCCCCATGGCCGGTGTCCCCTACCACTCTGTGGATAATTACATCGCCCGCCTCATCGAACGCGGCTATCATGTCGCAGTCTGCGATCAAGTAGGCGAAGTGGGCAGCAGCAAAGGCCCGGTAGAGCGTGAAGTCACGCGCGTGATGACGCCCGGCACCGTCATTGAGCCGACGCTGCTGAACGACAACGAGGCCAGCTACCTGATGGCGGTCGTGCCGGTGGGCGATGCCAATCAACGCCAATGGGACCGGGCAGGAATCGCTTTCGTGGAAATCTCCACAGGCGAATTCGCGGCGACACAGCTCGAAGGCCACAACACGGGTGTACTGGTGCTGGAAGAACTGGCCCGGCTGAACCCGCGCGAGGTCATCATGCCTCAAAGCTGGGCCGAAAACGGGGCATCGCTGCCAGAGGGTATCCATCTTACACCGGTTGCTGACTGGCGCTTTGAGCATGGCACCGCAGAACAGGTACTGTTTCAGCATTTTGGGGTGCGCACGTTGGATGGCTTCGGCCTCAAAGAGATGCCTGCCGGGATTTGCGCGGCGGGCGGTGTGCTGCAATATCTGCGCGACACACAGCGCAACAGCCTGGCGCAGTTAACCCATATCCGGGCCTATTCCACCGCCAATTTCATGGTGCTGGACCAGTTCACACGGCGTAACCTGGAACTGACGGAAACCATTCGCAGCCGCACCACCCAGGGCAGCCTGCTTGACGTGCTTGACCGCACCGTCACGGCAATGGGCGCGCGCCTGCTGCGCACCTGGATCAGCCAGCCGCTACTGGAAATTAACCGGCTCAACGCCCGTTTGGAAGCTGTGGACGCGCTGACTGGTGACGAAGCCCTGCGCCAGGAGCTTTCGCTGGCCCTGCGCAGCATCTCGGACATGGAACGGCTGACCAATCGCCTGCTGGTGGGCAAAGCTGGCCCACGTGATTTGCTGGCATTGCGCGAAAGCCTGGGGACAATCCCCACTATCCACGAATTAATAAGTCCGATCCCGGCGCTGAAAGCCTTACACGAGCGGCTTGATCCTTGCGAGGAGGCTTATGATCTCGTCGGTCGGGCACTCACCGATGATCCCCCGGCGATCATGAACAACATCGGCGCGATTCGTCCCGGCTTTTCACAAGAGCTGGATGATGTGCTGCACGCCACGCGTGATGCCCGCGAATGGATTGCCAACCTTGAAACAGTCGAGCGAGAGCGCACGGGAATCCCCACGCTCAAAGTGGGCTTTAATAAGGTGTTCGGCTATTACATCGAGATCACCAAAGCACAGCAGGAACACGCACCTGAGCATTACATCCGCAAACAAACACTGGTGAATGCCGAGCGCTACATCACGCCAGAGCTGAAAGAATACGAAACGCTGGTCCTCAATGCCGAAGAACAGATCATGGAGATCGAGCGGCGCTTGTTTGAGGAACTCTGCAATACCCTGTGCGATTTCTCCTCGCGCCTGATTAATACCGCTCGCGCGATCGCACATCTGGATGTTTTTCTCTCACTGGCGAATGTCGCCATTCGCGAAGGCTACATCCGTCCGATTCTGCGTGAAGATGACACGCTCGTCATTCAGGCCGGGCGGCATCCGGTAGTCGAGAAATTACTGGATGGTGGCACACGCTACGTCCCCAATGACACCGCTTTCGATCAGCAGTCGCGGGTGCATATCATCACCGGGCCAAATATGTCCGGCAAATCCACCTACATTCGCCAGGTCGCCATCATCACCCTGATGGCGCAGATCGGCAGCTTCGTTCCCGCAGACGAAGCAGAGATCGGGCTGGTGGATCGCATTTTCGCTCGCATTGGCGCACAGGACGAGATTCACGCCGGGCAGAGCACCTTTATGGTGGAGATGGTCGAAACCGCGCGCCTGCTCTCTGGCAGCAGCAACCGCAGCCTGCTCATTCTGGACGAAGTGGGACGCGGCACCTCGACATATGACGGCCTGGCGATTGCCCGCGCGGTGATCGAATACATCCACAACAACCCGCGCCTCAACTGCCGCACATTGTTCGCCACCCATTATCATGAACTCACAGAAATGCCGGATATTCTGCCACGCACGCGCAATTACAATGTGGCAGTCGCTGAGGAAGGCGAGGACATTGTGTTCCTGCACCGGGTCATCCCTGGTGGCGCGGATCAGAGCTACGGCGTCCACGTGGCTCAATTGGCCGGGATGCCGCGTCCGGTGGTTGAGCGTGCGCGCGAACTGCTGGCTGATCTCGAACAGCAGGGCGGCAACTTCAAGGTGGCGAAAAAACAGCCGGGCGCGCAGTTGAGTTTCTTTGACGACGCACCCAATCCGGCTGTTGATGCACTGCAAAAACTGGAAGTGGACAGTCTGAGCCCGTTGGAAGCGCTGACCAAGCTGTATGAGCTTAAGCGATTGGCCGGAGATTAACAGGCAGTCCTGCATAAAAGAGGATAAAATCCCTTGTCCTGGATTATACGCGCTGCTGATTTCCGCAAAGGACGCTTTTCATGACCGACACATTGCCCGAGATTTACTGCTCCACCCAATCACTGGAAGCCGGAGAACAACTTTTTGGCAGCGCCACCAATTATGAAGTCTGGTTTGTGCTGGAATACACCCGTCCCTGGGGTGCAAAAGCCTTTCCCGAAAGCGACCTGGAGCCGCGCGTAAAGACCCGAATGAACAGTTGGTTGGAAAGCATCCCCAAGTCCAATATTCTGTTCATCAGGCAGAGCGGCAGGCGGGCAGAAAGCATCCGCTTTTATGTGGCGCTGACCACTGAGCGCGATCAGAAGTTGTACCGCTTTGACCTCGAAAGCTACGACGATTTGCTCAAATTTGATCCCAATGCGATCATCGCCGATCACGAAGCCTATGCCGAGCAGCGCAGTGACGAGCAGCTCTACCTGATTTGCACCAATGCCCGGCGCGACCGCTGCTGCGCCCGTTACGGCCCGGCCATCTATCGGAAGCTGGCGGATTTAGCCGGTGAGCAGGTATGGCAGTGTACGCATCTTGGCGGGCATCGCTTCGCACCCACTGCGTTATTTCTGCCGCAGGGGGTCTGCTACGGGCGCATCCATGAGAGTGAAGTCGATGAATTGTTCGACAGCAACCGCAGCCAAAAGATTTACCTGGAACGCTGCCGTGGACGAGTCTGCTACACAAAGCCTGTGCAGGCAGCCGACCAAATGCTGCGCACGCGAACGCACAAACGGCATCTGGATGATTTTCACCTGCACAGCGTTAAGGAGCAGGATAAAAATCGCTGGCAGGTTCAATTTGTAGATCAGGAAGACACGCTGCATACGCTTCACATTGAGCTATATGCGACCGGAGAGGAAATTTTTACCAGCTGCCTCGCGGAAGAAAAATCGCCCGTGATGAAATACCGGCTGGTGGAAGCGGAATAAAACAGGGTACGGTGATTGCCGTACCCTGGAGAATGCAAATCAATCGCCGCTCGGGGCCAATGTCGGCGAGACAGCCTCTGGCCGAGGCGCAGGCACCACGACCTCTTCTTCGCCGAGAATGCCCTCTGAAACCAGCACACGCTCAAAGGCGACAATCGCTACTTCGATCATGTGCAGCTCAGGCTGGCGCGTGGTCAAATGCTGCAAAGCCAGATTCGGCTTGATCAGTGTGCGGACGAGGGAATTATCGAGGTGCTTGGCTGAAAACTGAATGACCTCGTAGGAAATTCCAGCGATCACCGGGATGAACAGCACGCGCGAGAGCAGCAGCAGGAGAAACGGCGGACGCCCAAGCACGGAAAATACCAGCACACTCACCAGCGCTACTGTGAGCAGGAAAGCCGTACCACAGCGCGGATGCTCAATCGGATACTGGGCGACGATCTCCGGCTTCAGTTCAGCACCGGCTTCATAGGCATTGATGGTCTTGTGTTCTGCACCGTGATAGCCGAACAGGCGCTTGACATCGGGGATGCGGCCAATCGCCCAGATGTAACCCACCAGCAGCGCCAATCGAATTCCACCTTCGATCAAATTCACCCAAAAAGCATTGATGTCGGTGACGGTAACGCCATTCGTTTCCAATCCCAACAAATTGCCAATGCCGGAAGCAGCCGTGGTCGGCAGCAGAAAGAACAGGCCAATGCCTAACACCAATGAAAAGGCAACCGTAGTCCAGCCGATTGGACCGTTGAAATCAATCGACTCCTCATCCTCGCCGATAGCCACATCCGCAGCCCACATCAGCGCCCGCGTGCCCAGGCCAAGCGCATCCCACAGGCCGATCACACCACGTACAAACGGTGTTTTGATAATGCGACCCCGGTAAAGGCGGCGGCTGAGTTGCGTCTCATGAACCACGATCTGGCCGTTGGGATCGCGCACGGCAACTGCTGCCGAATGCGCCCCACGCATCATGACACCTTCAATTACTGCTTGTCCACCATAGTTAAATCGCAACTGGCGAGGCTGTTTTTCTTCCATCTCATCCATTACTTCTCATTACTCCTGGTTAAACACCAAATCAACTGCCTGACCTGATGTGACATCTTGAATGACTTCATCACCAACCGTCTGTACCAATATGGATACCGGTCCGCCGACCGCACAGCCATCTACATCGTTACATTGTGCGCCCGGTAGTGAAAGTGTATATATCCCATCCGCTGAGCGCAAGAGGCTAATGTTTCCATACTGGTCAATCAACTGCGCTTTTGCGCCCGCCGCGTTCACGTTGACCTGGGCATCCTGTTCCGTACGCGTCCATATCAGCAGGGTTTGATGACCGTCACGATGGATCAGACGCACGGCATCCACACGGTCGGTACTGGCACGCTGTGCGCTTATGACACCATTTAAATACTGGGTGACCGTGTGCCAGGTTTGAAATGCCGGGCGCGGCGATTGATCAGCAGGGCTCAAAATCCCGAAGGACTCGCCGCCGGGTGGTAATCCCTGGTCGTACAGCTTATAGACGGCGATATGGTCCGCGCCTGCTGCCAATCCCAAACCCGCGGCCTGCATCAAAAAAGCGGCCTGCTGCTCCAGATCAAGCTGGTAAACCGGGCGCTCCACCGGCCACTGCGGGTCATCAGTGGGTGCGGCGTTGGTTTCGTTAATCCAGATGTGTTTGTCCTGCAAGCCGTAGCCATCCAGCAGCGAGCGAGTCTCCCGCACAATATCATAGACCGTGTCTGTGCGGAAATAAATGTGAAGGCTAAACACATCAAAGTAATAATTGTTGGCAGCGGCGTCCGGGTCCTGCGTAATGCGTTCCAGCAGGCGATCCATATACAGGCGTTGACCTTCGTTGACATCATGCCAGTAGGTCGTCCCGGCCATGTGGATGACTGCCGCAGGATTGCCCTCTTTGGCCGCCAGATACGCCACCTTCAGCATCTGGAAATAATCTTCCAGATCACCTTCATATTCAAAGCCATAAGTTTCGCGGGAAATATCCGGCTCGTTCCAGATAATAAAGTGATTGACACCCCGGTTGGCATAGTAGGATGCACTGCGTCGCACAAAATTGGCCCACAGATTGGCGGGATCATCCACCGGTAAATCCAGGT
>JAIOHN010000115.1 GCA_019912985.1 Anaerolineae bacterium
TCGCGTCCATCGGCTTCGCTGCGACGTGCGGTAACCAGTGCCGCTTCCCGCAGTTGCCTGAGATGATACGATACCAGGTTTAGCGGCTGGTCAATTCGTTCGACCAGTTCATTCACCCGATAATCGCTGACGGTCAGTAACTTCATAAGCTGCCAGCGCAGATCATGCGCCAACAGTTTGAGCAAAGGTGGAGGTGCGGTAGTCATCACCCAACCTATGCAGTTTCGGCTTTGAGTTCACCCAACCACACCTTGATCTTTGTCTCAATCTGGTCACGAACCGCACGGAAGATCGCCATAATATCGGCATCCGTGCCAGTCGCAGCGGCAGGGTCCTCAAAATGCCAGTGCAGTTTTTCGCGTCCCAGGGCAAGGATTCCCGAAGGACAGTTCTGGTCAGCATGGGCGCAAACTGTAATGATGTAGCGATAATAACGCTGACCACCAATCTCACCTACGTTGTCCGAAGTCTGGTTGCGAATGTCGATACCAACTTCATCCATTGCCCGGATTGTGTACGGGTTGACGCCCTTCGCTTCCAATCCGGCACTGTAGGCTTCAAATTGATCATCTCCGTAATGCCGCAAAAAGGCCTCCGCCATCTGGCTGCGTACCGAATTACCCGTGCAAAGGAACAACACATTTTCTTTTGCCATCTCATTACCTCAACTTAAATTGATACAATATAATTTGAACTATATCCAAAACAGTGAGTACAGTCAAGCGATTGAGGGGAATCAAAAAGAGCGGCAAAATCCGCTCTTTTGACTCTAAGACGCTGCTGTCGAAGCAGCGTTATTCTCGCCACTTAATCGTGCAGCCTTTGGGCGCGGTATCGGTCACAGCAGGATTGGTCCCACTCAGCACCGCATCTAGCGCATCGCGCAGATAATGATTCTGCACGGCATCCGGCTCATCGGCGTTGTCATCAATCGCGCCGTGATAGCGCATGTTTCCAGCTTTATCAAACACAAACACTTCTGGAGTACGCTCTGCGCCATAAGCCCGCGCCACTTCCTGTGTCTCGTCGTAGAGATAAGGGAAGTTAAAGCCCTTTGCCTGTGCGCGTTCTTTCATCTTTTCCGGGCTGTCTGAAGGGTGCTTTTCAGCGTCATTGGCGTTGATCGCGACCACCTGCACACCTTTTCCAGCATAGTCCTTCTGAATCTGAACAATGCGATCTTCCCATGCCTGGGCATAGGGGCAGTGGTTACAGGTAAAAATCACAGCCACGGCCTCTTTATCACTATACTGTCCCAGGCTGTAATGCTTATTGTCTGTGCCGGTCAGTTCAAAAGGAACTGCATTCGCACCTAAGGCTAACGTCGTCATATTTACTCCTCCCTATCAAACAGAACTTAATGTATCGCGATGAAACGGCGGAATGTCTGCCGAATCATTTCTTCAGAGGGCAGCGGTGAAATGCGCCCATTTTCCAGCCGGTAAGCCCGGCAGGTTAAGCTGTAATAAACCTCTGCTTCATTGGCTGGTGGGGCAATATCCTCACCATTGATTCGAATAGTTGGCGAACCAATAAAATGATCCGCAACAGCCTGTTCATCGGTTTCCACTTTGACGATTTCGATTGGCGTATCGAGCTTGAACTCGTCCATCACACCCTGCAACCGCTCCAGAGCCTCATCATGTGATGGGCAGTCCTCATAATATAGGAATTCAATCTTCACGTGGCTCCCCCGTTGATTTGCATCTATTGTAACGACCAAACATTAATGGATCCTGAAAAGGGTCTACAAGGCTCTAATCAATCCGTAGGGTAAGCGCAGACTTACCAACACGTTCGCAATCAGACCTGACCTTATAATAACATCAACGAAATTGGGGAGACAAAACGAGCAATGCCCGCACCCACACAACTGGCAACACCAACTTATCGCCAAAACCCACAGCAGCAAAAACCAGTGCCACCGCGCTCGAAAAAATGGCAGCCCTGGTTGATTATCGGTGGTATGCTGGCTTTTGGCGCGGTGCTGACCGTGTGTATGCTCGCCACACTGGGCATTATCTACTTCAGTCAGGATCGCATTGCCAGCGGTGTCAGTGTGGCCGGGGTTGATGTCAGCGGGAAAGCGCTGGATAACGCAGCGGAAGCGGTGCAGCAGGGTTTCGCCAATGGGACGGTGACGCTGACCGATGGCGACCGCAAGTGGCTGTTATCCCTTGCAGAGCTTGGCGTCTCCATCGATATGGACGCGACCAAAACGCTGCTGGAAAATGCTGAACCCGATGCGCAGCTCCAACCAGTACTTGATATTAACCTGAACACCACCCAGGAAGCGCTTATCAATCTCAGCGCACTGGTGAATATTGAACCGACTGCAGACGGTCAGATGGGCCGTGCGGTGGAAATCCCGGTGACGCTGGACCGCTTGCGTACCAATCTCGCCGGAGAGTTGGCGGATAATGTGCTTGAACTGGATATGATCGAGGTTGAGCCGCCCGTAGAAGAAATCGTAGAAACAGCCTATACAGGCGAATCAACCACCCACATCGTGGAACCAGGTCAGGAATTGGGGCTGATCGCTAAAGAATATAATGTCAGCACGCAGGACGTCATCGCACTCAACAACATCACCGATCCCGACCTGATTTATGTCGGCCAGGAATTACTCATCCCCGCTGGCGGAGTCTATGCGCCAACTGCTGCGGATGCACCTGCCCCACCAACCACTGCGGGCAAGTCGATTGTTGTCTCCACCCAAACGCAGCGCATCTACGCTTATGAAAACGGCCAGCTCGTGCGCTCACATCTGGTTTCAACCGGGCGTGACCAAACGCCGACTGTGCTCGGTGACTACGCCATCTATGTCAAGCATGAAGCAACCGACATGCACGGCCCGGATTATTTCCTGCCGAATGTGCCTTACACCATGTACTTTTATGCCGGTTACGGCATCCACGGCACCTACTGGCACAACAGCTTTGGCCGCCAGATGAGCCACGGCTGTGTCAACCTGCCCACACCGGAAGCGCAGTGGTTCTTCGATTGGGCAGAGGTTGGCACGCCGGTACGGGTGGTCTAACTGACGCCTTCCATCTCCAGATAATCCGCCTGCATGACTGCATCCGGAGCGACCCCCAGAATGGCAAGCATCTCCTGAATGCGGCTTGCCTTGTATTCCGCGTCTGAGGCAGACCATGTGCGGCTCTTGATCTCGACAAAAGTATCCGGCAAATCAGGCTCAAGCACGTGGTCAACATTGACATAGTAGAGCACGCCCTGGTAATGAATATGCCAGCGGAAACGGTCTTTATGCAGCTCACGCTCAGATTCCGGTTGGAAGTATTCACGGTAAAAACGCAGTGGGCGATCTGCATCAGCGATAAAGCGTGAATGTGAGAGCAGCACCGTCGAATGATACTCGCGTTCTTTCGTCGGGCGCGTCAATGTCAATCGACTGCGCACCGACATCACATTGCCCTTTTCATCAATCGTATCGTCTTCACGATAACGCAGGC
Source organism: Anaerolineae bacterium (assembly GCA_019912985.1). Lineage (GTDB taxonomy): Bacteria > Chloroflexota > Anaerolineae > Aggregatilineales > Phototrophicaceae > JAIOHN01. Next base: position 3,477 of record JAIOHN010000115.1, read on the forward strand.
GGCCACTATCC
>JAIOHN010000116.1 GCA_019912985.1 Anaerolineae bacterium
GAACCCATCCGTCAAACGCCACCACAGCGCGCCATCTGTGCTCTCCGCACGAGCATCTGGGCGGGCGCTTTCGTTAGGCAGCAGCCGCGCACTGATCGGGTATTCGCGTCCCGGCCCCTGTCGCAGCCGGACTTCATTCACTGCTGCAATCGTGCAGGCTGAATCCGCATTGAGTCCATCCAGTGGACCGCCGCTGCGTGGTGCCGGAATAATCACATTCAACAGGTTAAATTCCAGATCTTCAACCGGATTGGGCAGCAGCGCAAACGGCAGCTCGCGCACATCGACATAGGCATATTCTTCTGGTTCCTGTGGCGCGGCATAACTTTCCTCATCAGCCAGCGGCAGCGTCACCAGTTCACCAGCATCAACCGTCTGCGTGACGTCGGCACTGCTCACACTGGCGCTGCCTTCTACCACCGTCACAATCATCTCACTGCCTGCTGCCGCCTGCAGGTAGATCGTGCCATCAAATGCGATCGGCACACCATTCGCCAGCACTTCGACTGCATCTGGTGTTTGCAGCAGCAAGCCACTCTCTGGCGCAGCGCCACAAATCGCTGAATACACACCGGATTGGAAGGTGAACGCCTGCATGGGACTGTAAAAATTGGTCAGAGGCTCATCATCTGCCGTTACACTCGGCAGCATTTCCAGATCACTGACACCACGCATCAGGTCGGCATACACCCATGCATCCGCTTCTCCTGGCAACCGCAGGCGCAGCCACGAACCATCGGCTAACTGCCCAGTTGCCATCACCACATCGCCACTCAAAAGCTGGGTCACCAGTGCTGCATCTTCTGTGGGCTCTGCACGAACATTTGCACCAGTATTCGACCGGACCCGCACAAATGCGGTGTTCACAGGTTCGTCAGCTTCGCTGGCGTCTTCCAGGGTCACGTCGCCAAATACGACATACGTCAGCACCTGCTCCGGCGCATTCGCCTGCACTTTGAGTAAAGCCAGTCCCCAGGCACCACTATCAATATTCATCGGCGTGGTCTGCACACTGGCCGTTTCAGCAAACGCGATGCGATCACCCGGACGACTGAAGGTGACAAAATCATCAGTCTCAATCGTCACATCAGCATTTCCATAGCACACCTCACCAGTTTCAATCCCGCTGCACTCCAGCAGGGCGGACTCCACTGCCGCCTGTACAATTGCGGCGCAGCTATCCAACTGGGCCAGCACCGGCATACCGGTCACCAGCAGCAGGATCAAAATCGGCCAGGTTTGGAATTTTCGCATACAGTTTTCCTCAGCACAGTTTTGATTGTTTTCTCGCAAAGCCTGCATCATAATAGGAATGTCACGTTTAGTCACGGTGGAAATTGCATATGCAGAGCGAGGTTCGCTACGAAAAGGGTCTATCGGTCAAAGAAAAACGCCTTCTCAGCCGCCTCAAATTAGCTTTACTAGCACTTACATTGATCTTCTTCCTTCATGCGCTGCCCGGTCGTTTTGTGAAAGAGGCTTTTCCGATTACCCGCTGGGCCATGTTTTCCGAGCCGCAGCAGTATCCGCTGGAACTCGCGCGCGAATTTGAAGTTACCTTCACAGACACCACAGGACAGGTGAATACTACCACCATGAGCGCACTTTACACGCCCATTGTGGGGAACTACGCAGCGATAGGTGCCAGCACTGCTATTACGCTTGCAAATACGGATGATCCAGAACTTCGTGCTGATTACGAGCAGGCGATTGCTGAACGCATTCGAGCGATGTATGGCAGCGAACCGGCTGAAGTTGAGATTGCGGCAGTGTTTTACGCGGTCGATCTGAACACACTGCCGCACATTGATCTGAACGCGCCAACGAGCCGTCAATTCATGACTCGCTTTACGGTTTCGGAGCATTAAATGACCGTTTTGAGCCGTGTAAACCAGACTGTTGAGCGCTGGCTAACTGCACCAGAGCGCAACGCCAGCGGTAGGCTAGGGTTATATCGCATTCTATATGCCCTGTTCTATCTCACTTACCTGCCCGCCATGCATGCAACAGAACTGGCAAGTATCCCAACGAGCGAATGGAAACCAGTTTTATCCATGCTCTGGCTCAACCACCCACCAAGTCTCACCGTGATGCAGGTCGCTCAGTTCGGTCTGGTGGTTGGTTTGGGACTGTTGCTCATTGGTTGGTTAGTGCGTCCAGCGACTTTTCTGGTCCTGCTCACCGGTCTATTGATTGTCTCCACCCGTTTCAGTTTCGGCAAAGTCGATCATGCAAACACCTTCCTGATGATCTACATCCCGGCAATCATGCTGTTTTATGGTTGGGGGAAAACCTACTCGGTGGATGCGCTTCTGCGCCAGCGCCAGGGTTCATCCCCTGTTGATGTCCATGATGATTCCTGGCGCTATGGCTGGCCGATTAAAGTTGTGTTATGGCTGCTATGCATCCTATTTGGCACAGGAGGACTGCTCAAACTACTGAATGCCTGGTTGGTCGATTTTGAGACGATCCCCAAGTTAATGTACGGCTATAACCTGCAACCTGATCCCAACCCTCTGAATCCCGTCATTGCGGTGACGCCACTGCTCTACCTGCCATTGCATTTCATGGCCCTCGGCTTTGAGACTCTGTTTCCGCTGGCGGCCATCAACCGCACATGGCGCACCTTTTTTGTCTCTTCAGCCATTTTGTTTCACTTATTTAATCTGCTGTTCCTGCATATCAACTTTGTGGCGATGATAATTACCTACGCCATTTTCGGCGATTGGCAGTGGATTTATGACCGGTTAAAGCAGCCGGGCCAGCGCTTCGGCCTGTGGATCACGCAGCAGCGTACTTCCACGGTGCTTGGCAGCGGATTGGTATTTGTCGCCTTTATCGTCATCGTCTGGCATGCTGCCAGTACGGCGATAAATCTTTATTTCTGGCAAGACACCCCTTCATATCTGGCGGTTTACTGGTGGATCGCCGTGCCAGTGGCGCTTTATGGCGTGATCACTTCCGGTTTGAAACTGCTGCAAACCATTCCTGCATGGTTCCGCCGTGATTCCTCGACAGCAAACCAACCGACTGAGCACCAATCGCAAGTCTAGGCCTTCTCGTACAGCTCCACCAGTACACCACCCGTGCTGCGTGGATGCACAAAGGCATAACGGGTGCCGTTATCGCGCACACGTGGGGTCTCGTTAATCATCTCCACATCAGCCTGCTGCATCTGAACGATGGCTGCGTCAATATCGTTGACTCGCAAACAAAGGTGATGCATACCAGCCCCGCGTTTAGCAAGGTACTTGGCGATGCCACTGTCCTCAGTTGTGGGTTTGACCAGCTCAATATGCGATTCACCAACCTCTAAGAATGCGACCTGCACTTCTTCCTCTTGAATATCTTTGATGCCCTGGCATTCCAGGCCCAGTGCCTGCTGCCAGAAACCCAACGCCGAATCAATGTCTTCCACAACCACTGCCACATGATCAATATGGATAGATGTCACTTTGTCCTCACCCGGTTATCACCATGTACGAATAGGCTCGATGATATAATGATTACAGTTTTTCGCAAAATAATTTTCGAGTAGAAATTGGAAGGCATGATGGTTGCAACCCATGACTTAAACGATCAAGCGCTTACCCTGGCACTCACGGATGAACACCGCATGTTGCGGGATGCGGTGCGAGATTTCGCTCAGAAGGAGATTGTCCCTATCGCTGCCGAATATGATGAAAGCGGTGATTTCCCGCTGGATACGATCCGCAAAATGGGCGAAATGGGCCTGATGGGGATCGAGGTACCGGAGGAATATGGCGGCGCGGGGATGGATGCACTCAGTTATGTGCTGACAATGATTGAAGTCGCCAAGGCCGATGCCAGCCACAGCACCATCGTCAGCGTGAATAATTCGCTCTACTGCCATGGATTGATGAAATTTGGCACAGAAGAGCAAAAACAGCGTTTTCTGGTGCCGGTCGCCAGCGGTGAAAAGATCGGTGCATACAGTCTCACCGAGCCGATGTCCGGCAGTGATGCCGGGACGATGCAAAGCCGCGCCGTTCTCAACGACGCGGGTACGCACTATCGCATCAATGGCCGCAAAAGCTGGGTGACCAGCGGCCCGGTGGCCGATTACATCATACTGTTTACATTGACTGAGCCGGAGCAGAAACACAAAGGGGTCAGTGCGTTCATGATCGACACCAGTTTGCCCGGCTTTATTCGTGGCAAGAAAGAGCCTAAGCTCGGCATCCGCGCCAGTGCCACCAGCGAAATCATCTTTGAAGATTACGACTGCCCGGTCGAAAACCTGCTCGGCAAACCTGGCGATGGCTTCAAAATCGCGATGACCGTGCTCGATGCCGGGCGTATCGGCATCGCCGCTCAGGCGTTAGGAATCGCGGAGGCGGCTTATGAGGCCAGCATCCAGTATGCGCGTGAGCGTGAGGCATTCGGCGGCCCAATCGGCCAATTCCAGATGATCCAGCAGAAAATCGCCGATATGAAAACCCGCATCGAGGCCAGCCGCCTCTTGATCTATAACGCCGTATTGGCGAAAGAGCGCGCGAAAAAAGACGGCGGACGCTACACACTCGAAGCGAGCATGGCAAAACTTTTCGCCAGTGAAACCGCCACCTATGTCACAGATGAAGCCGTGCAAATTCATGGCGGGATGGGGTACAGCAAGGAAGTGCCTGTCGAGCGTTACTATCGTGATGCCCGCATTACCCGCATTTATGAAGGCACCAGCGAGATTCAGCGTGTGGTCATCGCCCGTAACGAATTGGGGCTGCGCTGATGAAAGCAGCAGTCATTACAGGGCATGGCGGGCCGGAAGTAATCCACGTCGTAGACGATCTGCCTGTACCAGAGCCAGGGCGAAATGAAGTACGGGTCGCCATCAAAGCAGCAGCGCTCAACCGGCTTGATCTATGGGTACGCGAGGGTTGGCCGGGACTGGAACTCCACCTGCCGCATATTATGTGTGCGGACGGTGCCGGAGTAGTTGATGCAGTTGGCGATGGCGTCAGCGCTTTTGCGCCCGGCGACCGCGTCTGTATTGACCCGACCATCATTGATCCCAACAGTCCCGCACTTTACACAGGGCTGGAAAACCAGTCACGCATCGCCATTCTGGGCGAACATACATCCGGTGTCGCGGCGGAATACGCGGTGCTGCCTGAACGCAATTTGCTAAAAATGCCCGACCACGTCAGCTATGCCGAAGCCGCTGCGGTGGGCCTGGTTTATCTCACGGCATGGCATTCGCTTATCACGCGCGGCGGCCTGCGCGCGGGCGAATCGGTGCTGATTGTCGGCGCGGGTGGCGGTGTCAACAGCGCCAGCATTCAAATCGCCAGGCTGGCTGGAGCGCGAGTTTATGTCGTCGGCAGCAGTGCGGAGAAATGCGCCAAAGCTGAAGCACTC